>JAOUPX010000056.1 GCA_029879645.1 Nitrospinota bacterium | reverse complement strand
GGCGCAATTGAATTTACCTGGATTAGGCCCTACCCTAATAAGGCAGGTGGGTTTCCCTGCTCAGTTGAGGGCTGAGGGAACGGTTGGGTGTAGCGCTTCTATTAATTACATTGATTCTCTATGTAATTATTATTGGTCTTTCATTCAGTTTCCTTTCAGGCGTGAATGGTTGGGAACAGACGGGGATTGTCTTTTTTATAGCAGATCCATTCTTTGAAAGTTTATATGTCCGATAAAAAAGTTGCCTGGTTTCAAGGTCTAGGATTTAAATGGACAATCGCTTTTGTGGTCATGGCGGTTGGCATGTTGTCGAGTGCCATTTGGGTGGTTAATACCACTGGGAAAAACCGGGTTCTGAAGGAATCCGCGAAACTGATCGAACAGACTGGAAATAATGCCGTTGAAAACCTCATAGGCCGTTCTTCCGAGATCGCCGGCTTGGTCCGCACCATTGCGACCCTCACTGAAAAACTTCCCCAGGATCCATCTGTTTATCGCCGGATATATCCAGCAATATATGATTTTGACGGAGATTTAAAAGTCGCAGGGGGCGGTGTTTGGCCGGAACCTTATCAGTTTTCCAAAGGGGTGGAGCGCCGGAGTTTCTTCTGGGGAAGGGATAAGAATGGCTTATTCAAATATTATGACGATTACAATGATCCTGCTGGTAACGGATACCATCATGAGGAATGGTATGTGGTGGTTCGGCATATTGCGCCGGGCCGCTGTTTCTGGAGTAAATCCTATATGGATCCCTACTCTTTTCAACCGATGGTCACTTGTACCGTGGGAACCTATGATCAGAAGAAGATGACGGGAACTGTGACGGTGGACCTAAAGCTGGAAGGGATCGAAGGTTCAATGCGGGAATTACAGAATAAGACCGGTGGATACGCCGTCCTGTTCGACCGTAACGGAAAATTTATCGCGTTTCCTGAGGCGGGAGACAGGGCGAAAATTCTATCCACGGACCCAGATGGAAATCAATCGGGAGAATTTCTCACCGCAACCGAATTTGCGGAGAAACAACCTTTATTCAAGGCGATTTCCAATGAAGTGAAAGAAATGAACCAATATATATTGGAAAAAGCCAGGTCGATGCCAGGATACGATGCGGCCCTGCCGGCAAAAATTGATCAGGACAGTTATCAGATCAATCGAGAAGAGGCTGAATTTATTTCTGCCGTGGTGGTCGATCCCTTGAAGGAGAGCACCCGAAAGTCCAAATTATTTAAAACTTTTGAAATTGAAAATGATTTTATCCTGGGTGAAAAATCACTCGTCTTTTTATTCCATGTGCCGGAATCCTATTGGAAATTTGCCATCGTCAAACCCCTTTCCGAGGCCACCACGGTTGCTTCCAGTCTGGTCAGGTCACTGGCCTTAAAGCTCGGGACTTTAATTCTGATTTTAACCAGTTTGGGATATTGGATGTTAAGGCGGTTTGTGGTCAAGCCCATTACGGATGTTACCCAATCGGTGCAATATGTTGACGGCATGATTGGGGAGGGCCGGTTTCAGGAAATCAAAAAGCATCATATAAGAACCACTTCTAAAGATGAAATCGGAGTGCTTGCCTCTATTTTTGAAAATCTTTCGCAGGGATTTGTCGAGTCCAGGGAACTTATCGAAAAGCAAAACAAGGAGCTCGAACTTAAAGTTGAAGAGCGCACCAAAAAGGTCACTGAGGTTGGGTACGAGCTCAAGAAGAGTCAGCGTTTTCTTGAAACACTTATCAGTAATCTGAACGGAATGGTCTATCGATGCCGAAACGATTCCAACTGGACAGTGGAATTTGTTAATGAGGGTTGCTTCGATTTAACGGGATACACTCCTGGCGATTTTATGCTGAGCCGGAATGTTTCGTTTGGTAATGACGTCATCCATCCTGATGACCAGGAAAAAGTATGGGGTGAAGTCCAGGAAGCCCTCCAGAAGCGAGAGGCCTTTCAGATCAATTACCGTATTCTGACAGCAGATAAGGAATTGAAATGGGTGTGGGAGCAGGGCCGGGGGGTGTTTGCGGAAGATGGCGGGCTGGATGCCCTGGAAGGTATTATTGTAGATATTTCCAAGCATAAAGAGTCTGAAAACCAGCTGGCATACTATACCTCCGAGTTAAAGCGAAGTAATCAGGATTTGGAGGAATTTGCTTACATTGCGTCCCATGATTTGCAGGAGCCATTGCGTAAAATCATTTCCTTTGGAGATCGGTTGAAAGATAAATCCTCCAGTTTGGATGAAGGTGGAAAAGAATATTTAGAGCGTATGCAAAATGCCGCCAGCCGAATGCAAAAGTTCATTGATGACCTCCTGCAGTATTCCAGAGTCAGTAACACTCAAAATTCCATTAAACCGGTTGATCTGAATAAAATAATCGAACAGGTTGCGGATAATCTGGGATGGCGGTTGAGAAAGGTCGGAGGAATGATTCAAGTGGATTCCCTGCCGGTAGTGGAAGGGGATCCCGTTCACCTTTCCATTTTGTTTCAAAATTTAATTTCCAATGCCATCAAATACCATAAAAAAGACGTGGCTCCTGTGGTCAGTGTGAGAAGCTCTTTTTGCGAAAACACTCAGCGTTGGGATATAGCGGTTTCCGATAATGGGATTGGAATCGACGATAAATATTTTGAGAGGATATTCAAACCCTTTGAGCGGTTGCATGGCCGCGGAGATTTTGAGGGAACCGGGATCGGTTTGGCGATCTGTGAAAAAATTGTGACCCGGCATTACGGGGAAATCACAGTCCGCAGCCATCTGGAGAAAGGGGCTACTTTTATCGTATCCCTGCCCAAGGATCAACCTGATAAATCCTGACTGGAGAGAACGCCAAAAAAAGAAACGGTTCTCACAAGGGAGAACCGTTTGCTTCAGAATAAACGCGTCCTGTATTAATCCGGGGAGCTGTTTGCTTCGACCGGGATTAAGATTTTAATCAAGTGTTGGACCAGACACCCTTTCGGATAAACACTCCAACCGGAGTGGGAAAAGGATTCAACTACTTGGGCAGTACGTTGTAGGCCTGGGGTCCTTTATCCCCAACATTCATTTCGTATTCAACAGACTGGCCCTGCTTCAACGTCTTGAACCCTTCCTGCTGAATCTGAGAGAAATGAACAAACACATCTTTGCCTTCATCGGTTTCAATAAAACCATACCCTTTACTATTGTTGAACCACTTCACTTTTCCCTCTGCCATAGCGAAATCTCCCCCAAAATGTAAATTGAAAGGCACATCCTACCATAAGTCATTTTTTTTTCCAGTAGGGACCCGACAAAAAAGAGTGGAAATTTTCCCGGCTTATATTTTCGGAGTTTCAATATCCATAAATTGTTGAAGTTAAAAAAGTTAATCGTATTTTGGGAGGAGGGCAGAGGCGGGGACTGGGTTTTTTCCGGTGAGTTTTTTCTTATGCTCCGGGTCCCGGGGCCTGAATTGGTTCCTGAAAAGGCTTCATCGCCTCGGGCCATTTCCCTATATAATTCTTCTGGAAAGTCTTAAGCATCAGCAATTTTTTAAACGGGAGTGAGATGGAATGATTTTCAAGTTGGGGACCCGGCGTTATTCTCCGCAACGCATCTTCTGCATTGGTAAGAATTATGCCGAGCACATTAAAGAGCTGGGGGGCAATGCACCCGGACAACCGGTGGTCTTTATGAAGCCGGTGACCAGTCTGGTGCCGCCGGGGGAAATCATCCAGATGCCTTCGCATGGAAACAATCTGCACCACGAGGTGGAAGTGGTGGTGTTGATTGGGAAAGCGGGAAGGGATATTTCAGAATCCGCCGCCGCGTTGCATATTGCGGGTTTAACACTGGGCCTGGATTTAACCCTGCGGGATGTGCAGTCGGATCTTAAAAAGAAGGGGCATCCCTGGGAAATGTCGAAAGCCTTCGATCACAGTGCGCCCTGCGGTTATCCCGTCGCATTTGATGGAAGCATTCCTCTAAACAACCTTTCGTTTGAATGCCGGGTCAATGGCGAGGTGCGCCAAACCGGTAACACCGGAGAAATGATGTTTTCAGTCTCTACCCTGATTCATTACTTGAGTGGTATCTGGAGGTTGCAGCAGGGTGATCTGATATTTACCGGCACGCCTGCCGGAGTCGGACCCTTAAAGTCCGGTGACCGCGTTACCCTGCACAGCGACCCGTTAGGAACCTTTGAGTGGTCCCTGGCTTGAATTTTCCTGACAGGAACTTATTGGATTCCGGGGATTTGATTCATTTCTGGTGATTCGCGGTTGCTTTCATGGCTGACCGGGTACATATTAATTGGGGATCTTTGAGGTATTTATGAAAAAGCTCATAACCATTTTAGCCGGAATGCTGTTGTTGACCGTATGGGTGGCTGAAAGCTGGGCGCACGGTCCGGGTGGTTTTCGCACCGGAATTCCCGGTTACGGCAATACCAGGCCGCAAAACGTCTACCCACCCCACCACCGGGGTTTTAGCTCATCTCAATATGATTTGAAGCTGCACCGTTGGCCGGTTTCTCCTTATGTCCGATATCCCTATGCGGCGCCTTCCCAGCGGTTGCCTAGAATAGAAAACGGGATTCTCTACAGTAAACCCAACCCCCTGCAAAAAAAAGCGCTTGCGAGTCCCCAGATCAAATCATTCCACAGAGAATTCGGTCTAAAGTCGTTTGATTTGAAGAATAACTTCAAAAGGAATCAGCCACGGAATCCACCTTTTCACTTCTCCAATCCCAATATCTCTGCCGACCCTGACCCCTGGTTTCTGTATGGCAATGGACAGAAATTACGACAAATGGGTTTAATTCCACAATCCGGACAATAATATTACGAATTTTGTGGGCCACGGGATCAGAATAGAGCCCCATAATCAGAATAATCAGGAAGTCCTCCTCTTTCTACCAGCCCACCTGAGACCAGAGCAAGACTCCCCTTGTGTAAGCGGGACAAGGATTTTGGGACTTTATAACCCCTAAATACCCCATTTAATACCGTATTTCCTGTTAAGAAATGCCTTCATAGGATAAAGGCTGACAAAATTCGTCATATCTTCCTATAAGGTTTACGGTTTTGGTCATTCTTTCCTAAAAGTCCGAAATTCAATAATTTGAAGAGAAAAATCCCATATTTCATATAACCATTTGTTTCAATTGACCAAGTTTTCGTACACTTACACTAACTGAAAATTTTTGCCAAAATATAACATGTTGTAATTAAATGGGTTATGTGTTTTTTGAGCTTTTGCTCTAAATGGCACAAGGATTGCTTTATAAATAGCATCCAAATAATTTTACCGGGGTTTCGAGAAAACCCTTCTAAATTTTCCCCCCAACTTTTTTGAGGGGTTTTCTCGGACCGGTTTTATTTAGGCGTACTGAGAATAAACGCGCAACCTTGAGGAGGTACGGCATGTTCTATGAAGTCCGCATTAAAAAAGCTGATGGATCCGTTAAAAAAATAGTATCTGAAAAAAAGCTGAATCGCATTCATTGGGACAATTTCCAGAAAAGTGAAGAGGAAATCGGTCTGGTGACCGCCTCCAAACAACAGGTTCCGGCATGGGTCAAGCAACGGCTGGATCTGGAGTATCCCGAGACTTATTCAGATTATATGAATACCAGCGGTTGATTCTTTTACAGGATACATTGATCTGAGGCAGACCCGGCATTCTTAAATGGGTCTGTCCCGCTGAGTTTAAAATCTTCCCCTGGGTTATTATGACGGTTACGGCTGTCCAAAGTATTTGCCGTAACCTTTTTTTCTTTTGTTTCCGGCATTCCATTCTCACTCCTTTTACCATCAATTATTTGTTAACATATGATCCGTGGCGCGTGCTGGATTCCGGGGGGACATTCCTGAACCGTGGCAGGCGACCGTTAATTTCATAAAAATTCCTTTATTGAAAGAATCCGATGAGTGATTCGACGAATACAGATTCCATAAGCCATCTTAAAGATATGGTAGCCAAAAACCCGGACGATCTTCAGGCCTGTCTGCAATTGGGGAATGCCTGTCTCAAGGAGTTTAAGGGCGATGAGGCCCTGAATGCTTTTCAAAAGGCGGCCCGCCTGAAACCCGATAGCGCGGAAGCTCAATTTGGATTGGGAAAAGCATTCGACTCTCTCCAGCGGTACGAAGAAATGCTGGATGCCTTCAAGGAAGCCTGCTGGCTCAAACCCGATTGGCCGGAAGCGCATTACAACCTGGGCCTGTGCTATATGGTGGTGGGACAGTACGAAGATGCCCTGGAGCCATTAAAGGAAGCGGTCAAAGTGAGTCCGGACTATGCCGAGGCTCATCGTGTTCTCGGGCTGGTGTACAAGCTGACCGGTTTTGACGAGCTATCGGAATTTCATAAGAAAGAAGCCGGACGGCTCAATCCGGATTTTGCCGCGTAAAAAAACCGGTCCCCCCTAACAAGCAACCGGCTCCCTCATTCGATTACTTTAACCTCTCACCGTCCCGTTTAAATCATTGCATTACGTTCCATGGCCTCATCGATCGGCTCGCGTGCCATATCCAAAGCCGCTTTATGTGGAACTGTTTTATTTTCACGTACCCGCCTGAGAACTTCCCTGGTGTTACGCCCGATGGTTTCACGAATGGCGGCAAACGCATCATTAGCTGTCCGGCCCTGATATTCCATTGCGGCGCAAATGACGCCACCGGAATTGGCGATGATGTCGGGGATGATCCAGACACCCCGGGCGTGCAGTTTTTCAGCCGCTTCACGGGTGATGGGAATATTCGCGCCTTCGAGAACCAGCTGGGTGTTCAACAGGTGCTGGTTCAGTTCCGTGAACACATCCGGCCGTGCGGCGGGAATAAAAATATCCGATTCCACCGTCAGCAAGGCATCCCGCTCCATCGGTTGACCCAAGCGTGAGTCCGCGACTTTTCCTCCACCGGCAACAAATTTCAACAGGGAAGGAATATCAATCCCGACGGAATCGTGGAGCGTTCCTTTGGAATCGTTCACCGCGATCACTTTAACTCCCCGCTCCAGCAGGAATTTGGCCGCAGCTTTGCCGACGTTGCCGAATCCCTGAATAGCCACACGGGCGCCTTTCAGCGGCAAACCTATAACGTCACTGGCGACATCCGCCGCCACCGCGACGCCGTAACCGGTCATACCCAGTTCGTCCAGGGGAAGACCACCAAGCATGCGCGGCAATCCGACGGCGCGCCCGGTTTCCTCGTGCACCCAGGCCATGCTTTGTTCGTCGGTTCCCATGTCGGGGCCGGGAATGTAACCCTTGATGTCCCGGATGGCCCGTGCAAACGTTCGCACCAGGGTTTCCTTGTCGGGCGACCGCGGGTCAGCGACAATGCCGGACTTGGCGCCGCCGTGCTTCAAGCCGTTCACGGCGTTCTTTAATGTCATGGCCCGTGCCAGCCGGAACACCTCGCGTGTCGTGACGTCCGGCATCATGCGAGTACCGCCGATGGCGGGTCCCAGCGCCAGATTGTCAATGGCGACAATGGCCCGCAACTGCGTTTTGGGATCGTAGATGTGAATAATTTGTTCGGGGCCGAGTTCATCGGCGAAGTTGTCTATGTATTGGGTGTACATGTCCTCACCCCTTTCCATTCAAGCGGAACCTGAGTGATTTTTGCGTCCAGCACTACCAGGTCCTTTTCGTAAAGCCGGACCGGATTAAAATCCAGCGACAGGATATTGGGTTCGGAGATCATCCAGTGTTCAACCCATTTCAAGAAAGCTAAAAGCATTTTGTAATCGAGTTTAGGTGCTCCGCGAAATCCCTGAATGATATCCCATACTTTTGTCTTCTCAATTCCTGTAAAAATTTCTTCATCCGTAACCGGGAGCACCCATCGTGCGATGTCCTGATACAGTTCGACGTAACTGCCGCCGGTTCCGAACAGGAGAACCGGGCCAAATTGCGGGTCGCGATGAGCCCCCACCATCAAGTCCAGGCCGGCCGGCATTTGCTGTTCCGCCCATATTTGTCCCGGCCAGTCCGTGTTCAGGGCTTCCCATTCCAGTATCAAACTCTTTTCATCGGTCACATTGAGCCGGATACCCTTCATTTCGGTTTTATGTTTAATATCCGGTGCCACCACTTTCAGCGTCAGGGGAAACCCGATACCCTCGGCGGCCCAGTAAATATCCTTTTTACTGAGGATATGAAAGTGTTTGGGTACAGGTATGTTGCAACGGTCCAGAAGATTTTTAATTTGCATTTCGTGCGGGGTGGTAGCGAAGGACCGCAGCCAGTTCTGTGTCGGAGTTTCGTCGAAAGAAGGATAGGACTCCTCTTTAAAAGAGCTTCCATTTTTAATCCACCGGGATTGCCGTACCAACAGCTCCAAGCCGTACGCGGCCCGTTCGCCGGTAGGAAACACCGGAATACCGCTTTCGTGTAAAACTGAATTCAGTTCATCATAGAGTGAACCGTAAACGCCGACCGATACCGGTAAATTTTTCGGTAGACGAGATTTAAGCATGGGGCCGATGTCGGAGGTGATGCCTTCGGTGCCCGGCAACAGCACCAGCAGTAGCGCGTCGTATTCACCGGTCATCAGCAAATACTCCACGATGGAAACGCATTGCTCGTTGGTTCCGGAACCGGTCAGATCAATAGGATTACGAAACGAGTAATAAGAAGGGTACAAACCCTTCAGGACGAATTGATTTTTCTGAGAAGGTTCAGGAACCCGAAGTCCTGCCTGTTCACACAGATCGGTTAACAGCACTCCCATACCGCCGCCATTGGAAACGACCAGGATTCGGTTGCTTCGGGCCTGGGGTTGCCTGCTGAATATTTGCAGGGCGTCGACCATCTGTTCCAGGCCATTTACTTCGATCATCCCGGTCTGTTCACAGGCCGCCCTGAAAATGGCATAGGATCCCGCCAGCGAAGCGGAATGGGCAAGCGCGGCTTGTCGGCCTCTTTCGGCTTTTCCTCCTTTAAGGATCACCACCGGCTTCCGGGAGGCAACAGATCGCGCCGTGTCCATGAACCGGGGCCCGTCCTGTACGCTTTCCAGATACAGCCCAATGACACGCACTTCTGGATCGCGGGCAAACTCTTCGAGCAATTCGCATTCACCGATATCAATGCGGTTGCCGAAATTAACGGCACGGTGCACGCCGACTCTCCGCTTACCCAGATGATTCAGCATCTGCATCAAAAAGGCTCCACTCTGGGAAATAAAAGCCACCGAGCCCGGTTGCGGCAGTATCATCTCTTCCGGTTTCAAGAAGAAACTGTTGAACCGGTCCGGCGCACTGAAAACGCCCATCCCGTTAGGTCCGATAATATGAATACCCAGGCGCAACGATTCATCCTGAATTTGTTTCTGCAAAATATTTCCAGCCTCTCCCGTTTCGGAAAACCCTCCGCTTATGATAATCAGGTGGTGGATCCCCTGGTTCGCCAGCGGTTGAAGGAGGGGTAAGACTTTGGAGGCCGAAACCGCAACGACCGCGAGATCCACCGTTTTCGGTAAACTATGAATATCTTTCACTACCGGGCAATTGGCCACAGCCTGCCCGGAAGGATGAACCGTGATTACCGTGCCATCGTATTTTTGATGCAGCAGGTTTTGAGCAATATATTTCCCGAGGTTCCCTTTCCTGGGTGAAGCGCCGATGATCGCGACGGATTTCGGAGCAAAGAAAGGATGCAAATCCACCTTCTTCCCGGTTATGGCGGGATGCAGGATTTCCTTTTCGATCTCATTCAGGAGAAGTTTACTCATCGTATTGCTCCCAGTAAGTATCGACGTTATTTTGAATTTGCGCGATGATGTCGTCGCGCCGTTCCGGCTCGAACAAATGTTTGAACCGTTTTTGCCGCTCCAGATATTTCTCCACCGGCAGGCGTTTGCGAGGCCGTTTCGTATGAATCACCTTGCCGTTCACAAACTCCTTGATCGGGAAGATGCCGGTATCCACCGCCAGTTTGGCAATGAGGTGCGTTTCTTTTGGATCGAATCCCCAACCGGTTGGACACGGCGACAGACAGATGAACAACCGCGGTCCCTTCATGTCCTTTGCTTTCTTGAACTTGTTGGACAAATCAATCGGCTCGCGTGGCGATACCGTGGCCAGGTACGGCGGATTGTGCGCCATCCATATGCCGAACAAATCTTTCTTGCTTCGCTCGGAACCGGCGGGATGGTCCAGCGTGCTCGGGCTTGTCATCGTGTAACTGCCCAGAGGCGATGACCCGGATTGCTGGAACCCCGTGTTGCCGTAGGCCTCGTTGTCGTAGCAGAAATAAATGAAGTCGAGGTTGCGGTGAATGGCCGCCGAGGTGGGGCTCAGGCCCATGTCATAGGTTGCGCCGTCACCTGCCACCACCATGACCTGCATGTTCTCCTTTTGATCCAGGCCATGTTTGGCCATGCGAATGTCCAGAGCATCGCGCGCTCCTTGAGCCGCAGGCACAGGGCCGCTCATGCTCGTGTACAGCCACGATCCTTTCAGCGGCGTGAACGGGTAAACGGAGATCAGCGTGAAGCAACCCGCCGCATTGCAGATCAGCGTGTCTTCGCCCAGCACTTTCATGGCAAGACGCATCCCCTCCAGCCCACCGCATCCGGCGCACAGGGCGGAACCCGGTGCGATCTCCTCTTGCGGATTCAGATCGGTGACCTTTTTATATTTGGATTCTTCAACAGAATCGAGAATGCTGGCTGTCATGAGACGCGAGCCTCCCTGGAAAATCCGGCGATCTGCCGGAGTTGATCGAATTGTTTGAGATCCTTTTCATCGAACAGGAACAGCGGGTCGTCCCCGGGGTCCTGATCCAGCCTCTGCAGGATACTGATGAAATCGCCTTCCTGAATATCCCGGCCGCCCAGTCCGCCAATCACCGAAAGCAGATGCTCCGGGCGATCCTCCCGCCGGTACACGGCCTTCAGAATTTCCGGATAAATAATACCGCCCATACCCGGCGCCAGATTCTGATCGATCACCGCTACCTTGGACCGATGATCCAATGCTTCGCCGATGATCTCGGACGGGAACGGACGCAGGAGACTCAGTTTGAGCAGGCCGGCCTTGATGCCGTTCTTTCGCAGGTGTTGTACAGCGGCCTTGCCTTTGGTGGCAAACGAGTTGCTCATGACGAACACGTATTCCGCGTCGTCTAATCGGTAGCGTTCCACGGCATCATAGAAGCGCCCGAACCGCTCGCCGAATTCCTGTGCCACTTTCTTATAAATAGTTAGGACATTTTGCGCGGCCAGGTGGTGCTGAATTTTGAAGTAGGAATAGTTGCCGCCACCGAAGACTGCGGAAGCACGGGCCATCGGCTGTGAAGCCTGGAACACCGGTTGCGACGGTTTGAACAGCGGCAGAAATTTTCTGACTTCCGCTTCATCCGGCAGAATGACCGGTTCGCGGGTGAACGACAGGTAGAATCCGTCCAGATTGACCAGCACCGGCAGGCACACTTCCGGGTCTTCTGCGATGCGGTAAGCCATCAGGATATAATCCAGCACTTCCTGGCAGGTTTCTGCATGCAATTGAAGGATGCCCGTGTCGCGCAGACTCAACACGTCATTGTGATCCGGTTCCAGCGTGATCGGCGTTGCCAGTGCACGGGACACGTTGACCAGAACCAGCGGCACGCGCCATCCGGCGATAGTTTGCAGAGCTTCCAGTCCATATAAAATTCCCTGGCTGGAGGAAGCAGTGAATACGCGCACACCCGTAGCCGCCGCCGCACCCGCCGCCATGAACATCGAGTGTTCCGAGTCCATGTTGGTGAACTTGCCGTTCATGTGGCCATCGGCGAACCATTGAGAAAGAGTTTCGACGATTTCGGTCTGCGGAGTGATGGGAAATGCCGGCACATAATCGACTCCCGCCAACCGCGCACCCCAAGCCGCCGCTTTATTGCCCGTTAACATCATTTGTTTGTTTTTCGTCAGTTCCATGATGCCACCTCCCGGATAATCTCAATGGCGTGTTTCGGGCACTCGGTTGCACAAATCAGGCACCCCTTGCAGTGATCGTAATCGATCACCGGTTTTTCGTTGGCATCCATGCGGATATCCCCCTCCGGACAACGGGCGTAGCAGATGGCGCACCCGTTGCATTCTTCATAATGAATGACCGGGCGATGTGTCCGCCAGTTGCCGGTTTTGCGAAGGGCCATATTGCCGGTGGCAAAAATCACCGGAACTGAATCGACCGGCGGGCGGCGCTCTAAAACCACTAAATGGCTGGCCGAGAACCCGTCGTCGAATTTTCTGAATTCCAAGTCAAACGAAGGCACTTTTTGAAAGGCCTCTTCCGCCAGTTTGAGGTTATTGGCCAATTGATCGGCACTCAACCTTTCCTGGCCCAATTCATCCCGAATGGCTTTTAACAGGTGATGCAGTCCGATGTGTCCCATCAAGCGCACGCCCACAGCCGCCAGTGCCGTGCTGAGAATCATCGGCTTCTGGATGTATTTCTGGCACAAACCGGAAATATCCAACTGAACAGGTAGCGACTCCAATTGATAATGCTTTTTGAGGTCGGGAGATGGATGCCTGGAATTAATAAAAATAAGAGTGGAGGATTCCGTTCCCTCAGTAACGGAGGCCAGAGGGTCGGACAGCAGAGTTTCGTCGCCGATCAAAAGAATATCCGGTTGAGCTATGGCCCCCCGCTCCAACACTATGTTTTTGCTGACCCGCGCGTAGGCGGTTATGGGGGCTCCCCGCCGCTCTGCTCCGTAAAGCGGAAAGTCCTGGGCTTGAAAACCGGCCAGATGTGCAGCCGTTCCCAGGATTTGGCTGGCGGTTTTGATTCCCTGTCCCCCCCGGCCATGTAAGCGTATCCGAAGCATGGAAGCCTCCTTTTAGCTTTATTTTCAACTCCTTGGTCAGGTCATAGTCACTTCCCCGGTCAATGAGTTAAGAATTTTAAAAACAGCCGATTAATCTTAGACGGTTACGATACAGCCAACCGTCCACTATAAATATGAAACCGGAAAAGAATAATTTCCAATAATTCGAAGTTATTTAAAAATAAGTATTTGGAAAGAAGCGGGGAGCTTTCACGATATTTGAAATAATGGACTGCTTAGGAAGGCTATTTTCAACTGAATTTGGTAATCGGATATTTTGATCCATGGAACCCTCTTTGAGCCTCCATCGACACCTGAAATTAATAGTGTCCTGTTTAGGCAACTCAATGTTTTTGAAGCAATTAAAGAAGTTGACTCCTAGGCAATATGCGTTAAAATTTTTTTATACCGGTATGTTTTAAAAAGGTAGTATTTGGGGAAGTTGTATCAAGAATCCGCCTGCTTTATGCCCGACCTGGGGTATTTCGGAGGGGGGTCGCTTCTTTCTGGGATTACATCAACGTGCCTGTCTGCGCTGGGATTTAAAAAGCGATGGTCCGGGCCGTACTCAACCCTCTCTAATCTGATTTTGGATTATTAAATGGCATCTCCATCCAAAGGAATCGCCCAAACGCTTCAGGATGTTCTGAATAACCTTCAACGGCAGTTGAAGGAGAAGACCCAGGAGCTGGAGGCGGCGAAAAAGAAAGTAGCCGCCTTGTCCGGGGGAAAGGGAGGGGATTTTACCGTTGAACTGGACGCGGAAAAGGAAAAGCGAGCCCAGGCAGAACAGGCGTTTAAAGAGGCGAAAGCCGAAATCGCCAAACTGAAAAAACAGGTTGCCGAAGGATCTGGCGTTGATGGCGGAAGTTCGTCAGCCGACCTGGTTGCGGAAGTCGAAAAGCGGACCAAAGTTGAAAAGGAACTGGCGGAGCGCACCGCGGAGTTGCTGGACGTCAATAAAAAACTGCTTTCCGAAACGCAAGCCCGCATGAAAGTTGAGGGACAGCTTAATAATTCCCAGGGTGGGGGTATTTCTGAATCTGATTATCAATCAGAGATCACCAGGCGTCAGCAGGCGGAAACGGCCCTGAAAGAGACAGAAGCTGAGCTGGAAAAGGCTTTAGCCGAGCAAGGTGAGAGTTCCAGTCACACCGAGGCGTACCAGAATGAAATCAATGAATTGGAGCAGTCTCTGGAAGCGCTTGCCCAGGAAAAATCTCAATTGGAACTACAGTTGAAGAACTCCAATAATACGGATGCGCTGGAAAAAGAAATTGCCAAACTTAAAAAATCTCAGGAAGTATTGGGGCAAGAAAAAAAAGGTTTGGAAGATCAGTTGCTTGATGTGCGGGGGCAATTGGAAGCCGCGCAGAACCAGCAGGGTCAGGCGGGCGCGGAAGTAAAAAACCTGAGCGCTGAATTGGAAACCCTGAAAAAGGAACTGGAGCAATCCAAAGAATCCCTGCGTTCGTTAGAAGAGGATAAAACTCTCTCCGAAATCAAATTAAGGGATTTGCAGGGGGAATTGAATGAGGCCAAAAAATCGGCAGGAGATTCATCGGCTCTGAAAGCGGTTCAAGCCGAACTGGACCAGACTCGAAAGTCCAACGAAACATTAAAGACTGAGAAATCCAAATTCGAAGCGCAGGTGAAAGATTTGCAGGTGAAACTGCAATCCGCGCAGACAGCCCCGGCTTCGGCGGTCTCCAGCCCAGAGCCCCCGCCTGGCCAGGCGGCTCCGGCGTCAGTTCCCAACCCGAGCCCCACGACCCCGGCAACCCCGGAAGATCAGGAGATGGAGCAGTTGCGGCAGGCCATAGCCAAAAACCCGAGAGACATACAAAGCATGATCAAGATGGCGCAAATCGCGTTTAAGGCCGACCGCTACCAGGAGGCCATCGAACCTTTATCCAGGGCGGTCAAACTTCAGCCGAGAGAGGCGGAATTATTTTTCATGCTGGGCGAAGCGCATTACAAGGCCCAGCACTATCATGATGCCCTGGCACCTTTCAACCAGGCGGTACGCGTTAATCCTAAAATGGCCAAAGCGCATTACAATTTATGTTTGATCAATGAATTGGTAGGCAATGAAGACGCCGCGCAGAAGCATTATCAAATGGCCATTAAAATCGATCCCAAAATTGAAGAAAAAATGAGTTAACTTTCCGGCTCGATTCCCGCCCTTTTCTGGTTCAGTATTCCTCTATTTCGTGCACCATTTTCACCGCCTTCACGTTGGCATAAACCTGCATGCCCGGTTTCAGATTCAGATGAGCGAGTGATTTGCGGGTGATGGTGGCAAGAATGGGTTCACCCACGTCCAGTTTGAGATTAACGGCACTTCCCTTGGATTCCATGGAGCCGATTTCCAGTACGGTGGCCGGAAGCCGGTTCAATATGCTGGTGGGTGCCTGGGGTTCGCCCAGCGCGATACTGATGTCCTGGGCCAGAAGATGCAGGCGCAAAGGACTGCCGACGGCGAGTGGCTGTTCGGGAATATAAAGCGAATGGTCCTGGTACTGCACCCGCGTGAGACCAAACTCGGTTTCATGACCGGCGACCGTCGCCGTCAAGACCGATCCCACCGCCGAGGGTCCCACTTTCCCGGCCAGGTCGAGACGTGACAACACCTCGTTGGCCGGGCCCGCCGCAACGCTTTTGCCATTTTCCAGCAGAACCAGCGTATCGACCAACTGCACCACTTCGCTCAATGAATGGGTAACGTATACAATAGGAATTCGCATCTCTCGCTTCAGGCGGATCAAAAAAGGGAGGATGTCCTGTTTGTGTTGAGCGTCCAGATTGGCGAGAGGTTCGTCCATCAGTAACAACCGGGGACTTTTCAGCAGAGCCCTTCCAATGGCCACCCGTTGCTGTTCCCCGCCGGAAAGTTTCTGGGGTCGGCGATCCAATAAGGGTTGAAGGTTCATCAGATCGACGACCTGATCCAGTTCTATTTGTCTGCGGGTGGGTTCCGTCCTCCGGTATCCGTAAAGCAGGTTGTCCCGCACGGTCAGATGGGGAAACAACCGGGCGTCCTGAAATACCAGTCCGATGGGACGCCGGTGAACGGGTAAAAATAATTTTTTTGATTCATCCTGCCAAACGGCGTCTCCAAATTTCATAAACCCGGCGGACGACTTTTCCAGTCCGGCCAGACAGCGCAGCAGGGTGGTTTTGCCGGAACCGGACCGCCCGAAGATTACCGTAACTCCCTCAGCGGGAAAATTCAAATCAGTCTCTAAAGAGAAACCGGCGTATTGTATTTTGAAACGGGAACGGATGGTGCTCATGAGAGATGTACCGGTAGACGGCGGTTGAATGCGTAAACGGTCACCAGCACGGTAAAGGAAAATAGCAGGAGGCCGCCCGAAAGCCAGTGAGCCTGCGAATATTCGAGCGCCTCGACATGATCGTAGATGGCGATGGAGACCACCTTGGTTTGCCCGGGAATATTGCCGCCCACCATCAGGACCACTCCGAACTCTCCCAGCGTATGGGCGAATCCCAGAACGATCGCAGTCACATAACCGCGCAGTGCCATCGGGGAGGCGACGGATATAAAAGCGTCCCATTTCGATGCGCCCAGTGACCAGGCCGCCTCGAGATAATTCCTGCCGGAGGCTTCAAAGGCCCCCTGTAAGGGTTGAACAACGAACGGAAACGAATAAAGCGTGGAGGCGATCACCAGGCCGGAAAAGGTAAAGGCGAGAGAGGAGCCGGTGATGGATTCAAACGGTCCGCCCACGATGCCGTTGGTTCCCAGTGCGATCAGTAGATAAAATCCAAGCACTGTCGGCGGTAAGACCAGAGGCAGAGCCACCCCAGCTTCCACCCAGACCCGCGCGCGGGATTTCGTGTGCGCCAGCCACCAGGCCACTGGGGTGCCGATCAAAAGCAATACGCCGACGGTGGTGGCCGCTAATTTAAGAGTGATCCAGATCGGTTGCCAGTCCATCGATGAAGCTTCCATTATTTAAGTCCGTAGCCGTAGTTTAGAATCCGTTCACGTGCCGGGTCCGATTTTAAAAACAGGAGGAACGCCCGTGCCGGGGGTTGCGATTCTCCGCGGGTCAACAGCACAGCATCCTGATCGATGGCATCATATAAATGCTCCGGCACGATCCATCGGCTACCTTTATTTTTTAAACGAGGATCCCCCACCTGAGACAAGGCGACAAATCCGATTTCCGCGTTCCCGGTGGCGACGAACTGAAACGTCTGACCGATGTTTTCCCCCTGTACGATCAAAGGGCTTAACGATGTCCACAGATTCAATCGTTTTAAAACCGTAACGGCGGCCTTGCCATAGGGCGCGGTTTTCGGATTGGCCAGCGCCAGGCGCCTGAAATTTTTGCGGTGTAAAATATTTTGGCCGTCGGCATTGATTCGATGCGGATCGGCGCTCCATAAAACAATTTTTCCCCGGGCATAAGTGAACCGGGTTCCCGCCACTGCTTGACCCTCTTGTTCCAGAAGGCGAGGGCGTTCGCTATCTGCTGAAAGGAACACATCAAACGGGGCACCGTGCAGGATCTGCGCATACAGTTTTCCCGTCGAGCCGGAAACTGTTCGCACCGTGTGTCCGCTTTGCTTTTGAAATTCTTGAATCAACGTCTTGAGCGGGTTCAGGAAATTGGAAGCCACCGCCACCGTCACTTCCCCGGCGAATACCTGGGCACCGGAAAGGATCAGAAATACGAATACGAATCCTGTAGCCAACTGTTTGTTAAATATGGTCATGGTCGGTGTTGCAGAATAATTCCCGCGATTAGGGTTGCCGAGTATCGATATATACCACAGAATATATCGATGGGTCAAATTTAAAACTGAATCTCTCAGGGCAAGCCTTGAATAGGTCGCTCCCCTCCTTTAGAGGAAGGGGAATGGCAGGACGTTGAACCCATTGTGAAGTTGCGCCCAGTGATTTTCGATGACCGTTAAATGCCAGCCTGTTGCCTCCATGCGCCGGAATGGGAAATTTCGTTGCAAAGAAATCGGGGTAAAGCTACCCTATAGAACATGAGTAAAAACTTCGAACCTTTAAAAGACCGATTACGAATCATCTGCGACCGGCTGGACCCCGATGAACAGGCGTATTTTCGTCCGTTGATCGATAACTTTTCCGGATTGACCTCGGAATTTCAGCGCATCATGCGCGATCTGGGAAAATTTGGGGGGAAAATCGGTGAAGGATCGGCGTTTGCGATTCACCGGGAAGTCCAGAATCTTTTCGACAAGGCCAACCGCGGGGAGTAGCCGGTTATGAGCGACGCCACAGCGGTGCATATGTTTGTACACGGGCGCGTCCAGGGGGTATTTTACCGGGCCAACACGCAGAAAGTGGCGGATGGACTGGGACTGGCCGGTTGGGTCAAAAACTGCCAGGATGGGTCGGTGGAAATCCATGCCGAGGGCGACAAGAAAAAATTGGAAGAACTGATCGAGTGGTGCCGGCATGGACCGGCCCTGGCGTCGGTGTCTAATGTCGATCTGAGCTGGATTACTCCCGAGGGTCTGCGCTCTTTTGATATCCGTTAGAAAGGTATATATGTTACACCTTCAGAATCTGGTCAAGCATTATCAGAATCAGGAAGCGGTGAAACGCGTCGACCTGGAAGTACCGGAAGGCGAGCTGTTCGGGTTTCTGGGGCCTAACGGGGCGGGTAAAACCACCACGATCAAAATGATCGTTGGATTACTCAAGCCCACTGCGGGTACGATCACCATAGGCGGCTATGATATCAACACGCAATCAGCCCAGGCCAAATCCATTTTAGGATACATACCGGACCGTCCATTCATTTATGAAAAGCTGACCGGGCGCGAGTACCTGGCCTTCATCGCTGATCTGTACGGGATGGATGCCGACGAGGCATCTGAAAAAGGACAGCGGTATCTGGACTTTTTCGATCTCTCAGAAGCCGGAGATAAACTGGTCGAAGGGTATTCACACGGAATGAAGCAGAAGCTGATCATCTCCGGCGCTTTGCTTCACGACCCCAAACTGGTGGTGGTGGACGAACCGATGGTGGGGCTGGACCCGAAAGGCGCGCGGCAGGTTAAACAATTGTTCCGCGACCTGTGCCAAAAGGGAACCTGCATTTTCATGTCCACGCATTCCCTCGGCATCGCTCAGGCGATGTGCGATCGCATCGGAATTATTCTACACGGCGAAGTCATTGCACTGGGAACGCTGGAGGACTTGCGCCGGCAAGCCTCCAAAGATCACGAGAATCTGGAAGACATTTTCCTCGAATTGACCGGCGACACACATCTCGAGCAGTTGAGCGGCATGATGGCCGCTTCCGGCCAACCAACCTGAAAGAAAAAAAGTTATTCAGTTTTTGGAGCTTCCTGAAGGGTTCCCGATATTTCTTGTTCAGAACTGGCGCGCAGAATTTTGAGCCGCACCGTATCTCCGAAATCATGCTTCTGCAATTGCGCGGCCAGGTCTTCCACATCGACCAGATCATGGCCGTCCAGTTGTAACAGCACGTCGTCTTTCTGCAGGCTCATCCGCGCCGCGTTGGAATCTTTATCCACTTTCAACACCTTGAGGCCGACCTCCTGTTCTTCCAGGTAGACTCCCAATCGAATTTTATTTTGAGGCGGGACGATATAAGACACTTTCCAGGCGAAGTCGGACGCATACAAGGGAATGGACACGCTTTTCATTTTCATTTCACGGTCCTTGAGTTCCTTGGGAATCTCCGTCACCGCCGGCAGAATGATGGAGTATGCGTGTGGCACCCGGCGGAATGCGCGCTTGGGGATGCCGTAACCGTATTGCACATGAAACCCTCCCGCCAGAACGATCAGTTTGCGGTCCCTGTTAGAGTCGT
>JAOUPX010000138.1 GCA_029879645.1 Nitrospinota bacterium | reverse complement strand
CGGATTTCAGGAAAGGGGCAGGGTGAGGCACTTATTGGCGCCGCCGGCTTTCAGAAATTCCGATACGGGTTGAATGGCAGGTGTATAGCCTTTATGTTCAAGCAGTTGTATGAGTTTCGGTGAAGCGTGGTTCAAGAACAGGACTCGGTTCATCAGAACCGCGTTGCAGGCAAAATGGACCGCATCCTCCTCGGACACAACGATCCGGTTTTCCGGCTGGATGCGGGTTTCAATCAATTTGAGCGATGCCGCGTCGAATGCCGCAGGATAATACATGATCTGATCGTCCGGCAGGGGACAGAGGCAGGTGTCGAGATGGTAGAAACGGGGATGGATCAGGTGCAGGGATACCACTTCCAGACCCAATTGTTCGGCCAGGAATTGATGGGTTTCGCGGTCTGTGCGGAAGCCGTAACCGGCCCAGAGCAGATTGCGGCCGGGTTGCTGTAAGGCATCACCCGCGCCCTCAAAAAACAGGTTTTTGGGAAGACGGGTGCTTCGGGCGGAGCGGGTTTCAAACCATTGATTGAACAACGGTTCCTCCCGTCGACGTTCCTCGTGTTTAAAGCGGCTGGAAATGAAATGACCGTCGAGTATCAAGCCGGCGTTGGCGGTGAATACCAGATCGGGAACATGGGGTTGCGGGTCGATTAGATGAATGTCGGCCTGTTGTTTGAGAGCACGATAAAAATCGATCCATTGCCGTAGGGCGAGAGCGGAATCTACCCGGCCGATCTGGCCTTCCATCCAGGGATTGATGGAATAGCGGACTCCAAAATATTCCGGCGGGCACATTAAAATGCTGGGCTTCATACCAAACTCCAAAAAGCTGGTTTCAGCTGTTTAGATGTAGCGAATCTGTATAGGGTTGCGAATTGATATTAAAAATCGATCAGATGGAAAGTGGACTTTGGAAATGAAAAGGTAAGTTTAACGATCCTGACGGGTGGCGGCCCGGTGACTTTAAAGGTTTAATTGTTTTTGGAGGACGGTTAAAACCGATGACTCGTAAGTATCGCGCACTTTCTTGAGATTGTTGGCTCGCCACAATTCGGAAAAATCGGGGGGATACACCGCAAAGCCTTTGATCTGGCCGATCATGATGCGCACATCCTGGTACCAGCTGATGTTCTTTTGAGACTTGAACAGCTTGCGCACTTTGCGCAATACCTCGATGGCTTTCTCAGGCTTTTGATCGCCGAACAGGCAGATACCGTAGCCGACGTAAGCCAGTCCCTCGCCCGGTCGCAGGGCGGTTGCCTTCAGATACGCCTGAGACGCTTCGGCGTATTGATGGGTCATGCTCAACATGTTGCCGAGATGGAACTGGACGTCGTATTGATCGGGAAAAGATTCAGCCAGAATCTTGACAGATTTCAGCGCTTCGCCGACATTGCCCGATCTGGAATAGGCGATAGACCTTTTGATCCGGGCGTAAATGGCCAGGTCTTTTTCAGGCCCGGATTTTAAAAACCGGTCCCATTCCGGGATCGATTCGGCGATAAAACCCTGCTGATCGAGTTTCAACGCTTTTTCCAGAGCAGAGTTTTCGGCGAGCAGGGCCTGGGGTCCGAGCGCAATAACCCAGAAACCGGCGATGAGATGAATGATGAATTTGTGCATGGGTTCTTTCCGGTTCAGGCCACTTCCACCGAATGCCCGGGGAACACGGGTTCGGAACGGATCAACGGCGTGAGCGCTTTCTGCAGGCGCATTTTGAATGCACCTTCCTGTTTGATGATCTGATGGACATCCTCCGGCCTTAAATAAAATACGTTCGAGGAGGTTCCATAGTTGGAATGCAGAACCGCCCGCTGAATTTCCATATTGAGTTCCGAGAAGACCCGGGTCTCCATCATGATCGTCCCCAGAATATCATGCGTTTCGACTTTGACCGCCCGGCCGATGATGGATACCTTGAGTTTGATGTCCTTGAATTTTTCCATTTCCACTTCGGTGGTGAGAGACCGGCCCTTGTAAAGGGTGGCCAGGGGCATGCTGTTCACAAAAATTTCCCGGAGATCATTTTTAATCTGGTTTTGGATAAAAAAGAAATTGGAAAAATCTATGGGATTCCCCCCAAGGTCGCCGATTTTAAACACATCGAATACATTGTCCTCAAGAGTATGGATGTTGGCTTCCATAATGCTGATATGATTGAAGGCCAGAACGGTGGCTATTTTGTACAGCAGGCCGGGCTGGTCCTTGCAGCAGACCACCAATTCGGAATACTGTTCTGCTTTAAAAAATACTTCCGAGGCAAACTGATCCTGCGATTTCCTGAATTCACTGTAAATCTGCAATTGCGATTTCATGTCGCGCGGCAGGCGGATCATTTGGAAGAATTCCTTTTTAATCGGAATGGAAACATCTCCCTGTTTTTTGTGATGGAGGGTGTTCTGATAAAAATATTTGAGCTGGTCGATCTGGCTTTTGGACATTTTCATTTTGGTGCCGGCGCGGTCGGCATAGGTGAGCAGGATCAGCATTTTCAATCGCTCCACGTCTTTGTTCACCAGATCCCAGACCATATCGAACGTTTCGTCCTCGTCCGGGTCCAACAGCATGAGGTCATACATCATCAAATGCCTTTCAACCAGAAAGGCGATGTCGCTGATCATCCTCTTGTTTTTGCCGTAACCCAGCGCATTCAGGATGCGAGGTACCTCGCGTGCCCCTGCCAGTTCTTCATTTTCTCCCTCGGTTTTGATCCCCTTGCCGATATCATGGAGAAGGACCGCCATCTTCATGGTGGTTTTGTCCTTGAGGGAGTGATACAGCTGGACCAGAAAGGAATCGGTTTCCGGGTCGGTTTCGATAATGTTGAGTGCATCAAGCGCGGCGAGGATATGGATGTCCGTCGGAAACATGTGGACATAAATATCCTGCAACAGCCCCGAGAGGTTCTTGAATTCGGGGATGAAGAACGAATCCAGCAGGCCGAATTCGTGCAGATAACGAATGGCCTTGGCGAAATATTTACTTCGAATCATGCTTCGGAAGTATTCCTGGGCCTTTCCTGGCTCCGACTGGTCTTGAAAGAGAGGGGTCAGCTGATCGACATGGGCTTCGATCGACCGAATGACGGGATAGGAAATAAAATAATTTTTTCGTGCGACAAGAACGAACAGGTGGAACATTTCAATGGGAGTCTGCCAATGAAAGTTTTCGTGTCCCTGGGCAAAGACAATCTGGTTTTCAGAGTTAAGGACAAAGTTTTCGGAAAGCTTTCGGACTTTTTGGTCGGAGGCGAAGGTGACGGATTCCCAAAACAGGTTTCGGCAGTTCCGTTTCATGGGAAGGACGGCTTCGAAAAAGTATTCCCTGAAAAATTCATTCACCTTGTTTTTGAATCCCATCGCCTCCGCAATTTTATCCCGCACCTCGAATCTCAGGACATCTCGCTGGGAACCTTTCTGCAGGCAATGGAGAAACATGCGCATGCGTGACAGGAAATTAAGAGCGTTCTGCATGTTCTTGAATGCCGGAGCGCTCAATTTCTGTTTGGCATGCAGTTCCGACAGCAGTTCAAACTGGTTGATTTTATCAAAGGACTCGCGGATGCGGACCAGGCTGGTGGCCCAATACAGGCGCCTCAGTTCTTCCTTGATGTTCGGCTCCTGCTGAAACACCGTGTTCTGGATTTCAAAATAGGTTTTATGCTGGAAACACTCTTTGAGTATTTCTTCATTTTGAATCAAGCTGGCCGTTTTGACGGAACTTTTAAATTCGTTGTAAACCACACGATTCCCCGCCACAAACCGGTGTTCCAGCAGGGAATGGAATGAGGTCCGGAGATTTTCATCGAATGCCTGGTCTTCAGGATCGATTTCGGAAAAGCCCGAACTGGATGCAGTGGGAAACATATTCTGATAGACAAACAGGTATTCAAAATAGTGGATGATCTGCCGGCCTGTTTTTTTTGCAGGTTCGGAAGCCTCCGACCGCAGAACCATCTGCAGGTCGACGTCCGAACTGAAATACATTTCCTCCCGCCCGTAACCACCGCGTGCCACGATGGCGACGGGAACGTCGTTTTCTTTCAGAGGGGTGGTTTTCCGGCCGCGGTTGAACAGTTCCAGGGCCGTCCGGTAGCTGGCGATCACCACCGCGTCCACCAGGGCCGTGCGTTTCAGAAGTAACAGATGGCTGTTGTCGGAGTTCTCCAGTTCTTTCTTCTGGCGCTCGGTTTCCCTCTCGATCCAGGGTGTGATCTTCTGTTTGAATTCAAGATAAAAGGCTTGCGGTTTCCTGGGATCAAAGGGAGGAAAAGAATCCAGGGGGGTGAGTGCGTCGAGTGACTCCCGAATCTTCTGGGAATATTTTTCCGCCTGCGTTCGGTTGGATTGGTATAAATCCGTCATGGCACGTTGGTACTCACGGTTGCCCTTTTGCCAAAAGTCCGAAATAGAGTTTATTCACTTGAGGTTACAGCATTACAGGTTAAAGAATATATCAAATAAGGGGGGTTTTCAATACAACACCGCCAGGATGGAAACAAGTTTCAGGTCGAAATAAGGAGTGAATTTCAGGCCTGGCAAAGACGCTTACAAGGTACGGTTCATTAATTTGATGAACGGACGGATGTTGTCCATCAAGTGCGCGAACTTGCTGGGTTTCAGCGATTGCGGGCCGTCGGAATAGGCGTTGATCGGGTCCGGGTGAACTTCGATCATCAAGCCGTCCGCTCCAGCGGCAATGGCCGCGCGGGCCATCGGCTCCACCAGATCCCAGTACCCTGTTCCGTGGCTGGGATCGACGATGATCGGCAAATGGGTTTCCTTTTTCAGCACCGGGATACAACTCAGGTCGAGCGTGTTGCGCGTGGCGGTTTCGAAAGTGCGGATGCCCCGCTCGCAGAGGATGACGTCCTTGTTGCCCTCGGCCAGAATATACTCCGCCGACATGAGAAATTCCTTGATGGTGGTCATCATGCCGCGTTTGAGGAGGATCGGTTTGGGAATATTGCCCAGCTCTTTGAGCAGGGAAAAATTCTGCACGTTTCGCGCTCCTACCTGAAGAATATCGGCGTAGCGCGCCACCAGCTCCGCTTCCCGCGGGTTCATCACTTCGGTGACGATGGGCAGTCCCGTTTTATCCTTGGCCTCCTTCAGCATTTTGAGGCCTTCTTCCTCGAGTCCCTGGAAGCTGTAGGGAGAGGTCCGGGGTTTGAAGGCACCGCCCCGCAAAATGTTGGCGCCGGCTTTTTTGACTGCCTCAGCGGTGGAGCAGACCTGATCAAGGCTTTCCACCGAGCAGGGACCCGCCATGATGGCGATTTGCGTTCCGCCGACGATCACCCCGCCGCAGTTCACCTCGGAGTTGGCGGATTGGATTTCGCGACCCGCCAGCTTGTACGGTTTTAAAATGGGGATTACCGATTCCACCCCGGCCATGGATTCCAGTACTTCCATCAGATGTTCCTTGCCGTGGTCCTCGCCGACAGCGCCGATGACCTGGCGTTCCACCCCCTTGATTTCGTGAGGGGTGTAATCCAGCTCGATAATTTTGTCGCGGATGGCTTTCTTTTGCTCTTCGGTGGCGTCGGGGCCGATAACGATGATCATGCTTAAAACCTCTATATAGGTGAATTTAATTTGAAGTTATCACGCCGCATTGAATAAAGTCAACCAGCGTGATGCAGGACTCAATGACTCCCCTTTGTAAATATTCAATTTGGCATCCTGAGCCGATTAGCTTGTCCTGAGCTTGACGAAGGAAAGGGCGACAAATTACCCTGCCGCTTCGCCCTTGGAAAATTGGTTGTCAGTCAAACTTCTGGACGTTAACCTGAAAGTGTCTGATATCGAAAGTCGGAATAGGCGCGTCGAGCGGGGCACTAATTCGGGATAAGGAGTTATGGTGTTAGGGAGATACTTGATTCCCTTTTTTATATAATTCTTGCTAAATGACTAAACCCATAAAAATAAATATAGATTCTTGGAAGAACTGTAGCTCTCGGAGCGAAGTTGACGAATTAGCCCTGAAATTTAAGGGCTTTGTCCTTGATACAGTTATTACAGAGGGTGCTAATACTTGGGGGTTTTTAACGGTTGATTATGAAGGGAAAAGTATTTTCATCCCTATTGGTTATGCCAATGCAGGTCTTGTTCCTGAAGTTGTACTAGTTTTCGACGCAATCTTAATTGGAATTAACGAAAAATTAATAGGGATAGACATTGAAAAACTTCTGGCAACTTTTATTTATAGATTGCCTACCATATTTCATGAATTTATAGAATTCAATGAAACCAACTTTACAATTAGGGATGAAACCGGTTTTATATGTCTTTCTTATCAAGGAATGAAAATATGGGAGTTTATTATCGATGATATTATTGAAACCTTTGAAATCCAAAATGATGTGATTACCGGTCACACTTTTGAAGGTAAGGAATTTCAGTTTAAAATCCCTTAAGATGCATTGAGCAGAAAAGGGGTAGATCTATTCCCGACCACATATCTAAAAAAAGTGAAAAGAGGTCACCCATTAGGAGGCTCCAGTCAATAGGGTAAAGTGATCCTGTTTGCCCTGGTGAAAAAGGGGTCACCCATTAGGAGGCCCCTGTCAATAGAGTAAAGTTATCCTGTTTGCCCTGGTG
>JAOUPX010000137.1 GCA_029879645.1 Nitrospinota bacterium | reverse complement strand
CCGCCCATTGAAGAAAACTCAGATTTTCCATTTACACTGGATCTGTGCCGGAACCATTCCTGATGAGCTTGCCGTATGCTCATCTCCGGAGGTCCCTGCATGGTGAATCTTCCCGAATTCACCCCGATCCCTTTCACAGTAAGGGAAAATACCGCAAAATATGAGGAAGTGGCTTTTGGAATGGTATATAAGATAGTGGCAAGAAGACTCCCAGAGTTTTTTTTGTGAGAGCTTGTGATGCGAGGAATAAGACGGGAAAAAATAGTGAAAATTGACTGCTAAAATGGCATTCAGGAGGACAAGGGTTCGATCCCCCTCAGCTCCACTTTGATTTGAAAGGGCTTGACTCGAAAGGGTTCAAGCCCTTTTTTGTTTTCTTGAGATAAGCGAAACGTCCCGCCCAGTACAAAAACTTCCCTTGATTTGGTATGCCGAAATGCTAGTATCCCCTGAGCTGTTTTTAGGCTTGGGGGCATATTCCAACCCCGGCTTTGATCCTTTAACATTTCCTACGGTTTCAATAGAAAAAGGTGGACTATGAGCAACAATAAAATTCTTGGGCCTGTAGAACATGTTGTGGTGTTAATGTTTGAAAATCGATCTTTTGACAATGTTCTTGGAGGACTTAAACCGTACGGACCTGGATTCGATGGCGTGCCCCCCGGTTGGTCCAATCCCAATGCAGCATTGTCCAAAATAATTCCCGCGTTCCAGGCGCCGACGGGACGCGAAGCGCGAATCATGCCGTATCCGGATCCACTGGAAGATCACTCTGATATGATGGCCCAAATCGATAACGGTTCGATGCAGGGGTTCGTTAATAATTATGCAAAGGCAAAACTCTCGAATCCTGAAATAGCAGGTAATATTATGCAATATTATGCTCCGGGACAGGATGGGAATATTCCCATTACCAGTGCTCTCGCTAATGCTTATGCAGTGAGTGATACCTATCACGGGTCCGGCCCCGTTCAAACCTGGCCCAATAGATTATTCGCGCATTGTGGAACCCCTGGGAGCAATGAAGGCAAGTCCTACATAAATAATAATGAATATCCATATTATCCTGGAATGATAGGGCAATTGAAATTGCCTTCAATTTTCGAGCTTTTGGATCAGTCCCGTGGGGCAGGGCAAATAAACTGGAAGGTTTATTATGACGGCGAATGGCCTATCTCCAGTTTAGTGAACTATGTTTATGAAAACTGGAGTTGGGAACCCAACGACAAGGGAAACGTGTTTGATTTCAGGAGCGAGATATTTCAGGATTTTTTTGATGATGTAAAACAGGGAACATTGCCTGCCTACAGTTTTATCGAGCCACGCTATACTCATTACTCTCTGGACCCGCTTAAAAAATATCCGCCCAACAGCAACCATCCCGGCAGTGCTTCCTTCAGTGACGATGGTCCGCCCATTGACATTATTTTTGGAGAAAAATTACTTTTGGATGTGTATCAAGCTCTTGCTGCCAACAAGGATTTATTCAAAAAAACTTTATTGATCGTTACTTATGACGAGCATGGCGGGTGCGCCGATCATGTGGCTCCACCCAAGGCCGTCTCTCCCTTTAAAACGCCTGTATCTAATTTTGATTACACCATGTATGGACCCCGGGTGCCGGCAATTTTTATTAACCCATATATTAAAAAGGGTTTGGTGGTGCGGCCCGGGAATCAACCCGATAAGGCAAGCGTATTCGATCATACCTCTATCATTGCAACCTTGCGTGAACATTTTGACTTGGGCGGGCCGTTGACTCCACGTGACGCAAATGCTCCGACATTTCAGGGCCTCATTGACGAGAGCCAGGGTTACAACGAAGGTCCCGATTCGTTGCCAACCCTGGACCTCCCATCGACAGATATCTATTCAGAAACAATAGTGCCTTCTGATACCGACAAGATAAATAAAAATTCCCTGGCCTATGTGATGTACCATGCGGTACTCGAAAAAAGGCGCCGACTGGAAAAAATGGATGAGTAGCATTTAAGGTATTAAAACAGACCATTTTTGCCATATCAAGTTCTAAGCGGCAATAGATTGAGATGACGAAGGAATCTTTGCCGCAACTTTCTGGGCGACAATCTGAGTAAATCTTCTGGCCGCGGTAAACGAAGCCCAGGCCAGAACCCTTATGAATCTTTCCTCATTCCGGTCTTCCCCCAGAGCATCGTAGACTATCTTTTCCGTCACGCGATAGGGGGCTTTGGCAACCACAATAGCCAGACGGGCAATGACTTTATCATCACCACCTAGCCCTTCCACCTCGCGGTCGATCCAAATGCTATCCATTGGCATCTTTTCGCCATTCCATTGGTACAATGATTCCTGGATTGCCTTCCTGGCTATAGACGAAATCACCTTTGCTCCTTCGTGCTCGACGACTTGCGTATAGCGGGAAACAGCATCCGCCACTCTCGGATTTGCTTTGGCCCATTGCATGTCCGAAGGCAACTCAGCCGGAGGCAGTAGGTCCAGAGCCTGCCCCGGAACGAGCCGTGCCTGCCTTGTCACCTTCAGTTCTGAGCCGAACATTTTTAATGCCAGGGACTTAAGGGATAGCATCCCGAATGGTGCGGGAACGGGAGAGTCATCCATGACTACATGACTGAAGCGGTTGATGTCACTCATGCCCATGAGGGTGCCGAAAATTTCTGGCAACTGTTCTTCAGAAAAAGGCGTGTCAGGGATTTGATCGGTTTCGGGGGTCGCTATGGCTTTAACCCATTTCAGGCGCTGACACAGAAGTGTATCCGAAGCACCGAAATCGTTTTGAGCGAAAATATCGTTAGCGACATTAGACTTGCCGCCGGCATGCACCAGGCTGATCAGCATGTCCTCGCAGTACGGGCAAATGTTGATCTGGGATAGGACTGAGGAAATCGCATCCTTCGTGGTGCGGTCCACTTTATCCGGAACCAACATGGATTCACGTCCGACTGTCCAGATGGCGGCCATGAGTTCCGGAACCCTGGAGCGGCTGGTCAGGGACCCGTTTTTGAAGAAATCCTCACGAATCATATCGTAGACCTTTTTAGTAAGTCCTTCAGCCTTGCCAGTCGGCACGGCAGAAACATAACGCATGGTCTGGACGGAAAGCGTATCAAACAACCAGTATCGAATTTTAGATGGCAACATGTTTGTCCTCCTTTTAATCTTTTATGATGGTTTAAATTGTTCATTTAAAGTTTATGTTCCCATGAAAAATCAATCTAGTACATAATTTGTACTAACGGGTGCTTGGAGAAAGGATGGAATCTAAGTATGTAAGGGTATGGGTAAATTTGCGAGGTTGCGAAGCCGGCGAAGGGGCTGAGTGAGAGATAAGCTATGCGGTGATCCGGGAAATGACCGATGGAAGCAGAAGTCTTAATACAGGTCGAGGGGAGTGTCTCTTATGGTCTCTTTCCGATTTCATCCCGATTAGAAATGCGGGGAAGTTTCCGTAGGTTCGTATTTTTCGAACTATTTGTTTTGTGAGAGGGAATTAACTGATTTTTTTAATTTGTTGGTTGGAAATTAGAGAAAAATTTTTATAATGCTTCCTTATATACAAGAGATGGATGCTGCTTCCTTTGAGAAAAGGGTAATGCGCGCATTGAACTTGATCCTGCTATTCGAATGCAAATTATTCTACCCGTCAGGATGGGGTATCAGGAAAGAATTAAAAATTAACTTTTATGAATTGAATAGAAAGAAGATTGCCATGAATTACGTCTTTGCAGTTGTAATTACTTTAATTGCTCAACTCATGTTTACCCCGGTTACCTCCGCCGGTGAAATTACCGCTTACACTATGAATGATGACTGGCAGGCATGCAGTACTTCAGGGATTCAGGATTCCCAGAAATTTGACAATTGCATCACCTACCCGGAATCGGGGATGGATTTTGATTCCTGTGAAAACCCGCCAAAGGTGATTTACTTTTCCCGGCATGCGGAGAATCGATTTCGAGATATCACTGGACAAAATAATGATTCAGAATACATTCTTACCAGCGTTGGCCAGAAAATGGCTCAACACCTTGCAAAAGCCTTTGAGTCTGTGCCGGTGAAAATGATTTACACCAGCCACTATACCCGGACGCGGCAAACGGCGTGTCCCCTGATGAGAAGCAAAGGATTGGGTCGCCAGGTTGTATGTAAAACAGAAACCAAAAGCGAACGGTTTCTGCAGGGTGCGCTTTGCAAGGCCCACGGAAATGAAGCGCTATTGGTCATCGGACACTCTGATACGGTGGAAGAAATGCTCATCAACTTGAATGTTATCGGTCCCCTGGATGGATTCGAGATCAAACTTGGAGAGCTATATAAAGTTACGTTCCAGGGTGGGAAGGGAAGGTTGGAAGAAACTCCGATTCGTTATTGGAACTGTGATCCCTTGGGGTGTCACAAAGATGGTGCTCTAGCCGTGAAGCTGGATTAGTTGTTACCATCCAGTTTTAGAAATGAATACAACTCAATACTACGAACTAAGGATTGATTAGAAGGGTCAACTATTTATAAAGGGTCCGGTGATATTTGCCGGGCCCTTTTGTTTTGAAATGACATCGCAATTTACAATCAGGAATAAGTTCAATATATAAATATGCTCTATGGATCAGATTAAGGGCCAGGAAAAACAAAGGGCCTGCGATTTTCATCGCAAGCCCTCAGGTCTGTGCTTGATGTTTTTTATTTTGACATGCTTTCAATGGGAATCATCAAATGTTCATACGGAGTGCCATCCCACATGATCCACGGCCCGCCTTGTCTCCACTCATTCGGGATGCTGTTCAGATACTTGACGTCTGGAACCAGAATCATGAGATGAGAGCCCAGGCCTGTTACCCAGTCAGCGTCTGTTGTTTTCTGGGATGCGAAGGGATCGGAGTTACTCACTTCGGCATCGCCCATCAGCATATACGCCACTCCAATCTGATCATAAGAGGGCTTGGTTTTGTTGATGTATGCATCGAGAAAATTTGACCAGGATTTGTCAACACACCAGGGATCATTTAGTGGAGTGCTTGGCATATCCGGCAGACAGGTCCAACCGTTGCTTCCCTGGCGAAGAACCTTTCCGTCCCAATTCTTGATGGTGGCGTTCTTTGCCAGGTCCCGTGGTCCCGCGCTTTCTGCGCTTTTGATGGCGTCACCTCCAGCCATAACCGAAATTGGAAAAAGAAGAACCGTTAATATTACGAAAAATCTAATTGAATTCATGATTTACCTCCCCTATGCAAGTTAAAAAATCTTATTCACGTTAGAAAATAAACATACTGGCATTGATGTTATCTGGATTTACTTAAGTGATGTTTTGTTGGTGATTGCCTTGACCGCATCCTTGGTTGAGACGACGGCATTCGCCATGTATCTGAAGTTAACCAGGGCGGCCTCATAACCATCTCCTTCCGGAACCTGAGCGCCAGCAGTGGCGTCCTTGACAATGGTTACTTCAAAGCCCTGTTCCAGTAATTCACGGAGATGCGATTCGACACACAGGTTGGCGGACATGCCTGCCAAAATCACTTTATCGATGCCGCGCTTACGCAATTGCAGAATCAGGTCATTCGTTTCAGGGCCGTACACTTTATGCGGGCTGGTGATAATGGTTTTGCCGTCTTCGATATAAGGTTTATATTGCGCCAACCAGTCGGCGCCTGAATTTTCGAAGCCGTTCAGGCTTAATGCATCTTTGCGGTCGAACATCTTGATGCTGTGCATCAACTGCTCCAATGCCCCCTCAAAATGCCAGCCATGATCGGTCGGATAATAGTAATGCGGAGAAACAAAAACAGGCACGTTACTTTTCTTTGCCGCTTTGATCAGGCTTTCAATATTTGCGACCGTGTTATTTTTGACAACGCTCTTGCCGACGACACCCCAGGTCACACCTTTCTCGCTGAGAAAGTCGTTCTGCGGATCAGTTACCACCACTGCGGTGCGTTTGGGGTCAAATGACATGCCGGGGTTGGGTAGTTCAGCGTGAGCATAAGTCACCATTTTGGCCAGGATAATCGTAGCGAATAGTATTTTTCCCAAAGGGAATGGAAATTTAGCGGACATGTTTTTTCTCCTCTAATAAAACTTATTAATGGATTTGATCGCCCTCCCATCAGATTGCCTTGATGAGTGACTGCTATCTTAATGAGAAATAAGGGCTGAAAATATGTCCACTTACCCATGATTTATGTCTGATCGTCCAGAATTGTTATATAATGCCGCTCATGGATACTATAAATGATGTGCTTAAAACTCTCCGTCTGAGTTCTAAAGTGTTTTTGCACGCCAAGTTTTGCGAACAGTGGGTCATTGATATTGAGCCGTTGAACCTTCAGGTCAGCTTTCACGTGATTGCACATGGCGATTGCTGGCTACAGAGTTCAGCCCTGTCTGCACCTGCCAAACTGCATCCCGGTGATCTGGTCATTTGTTTGCGCAACACTCCTCATTATGTAACCCCGAGTGCAGAGCATCCGCCGGATGAATTGCCACGCAACCAACCCGCGGGGGAAGACGCAGAGGGGAGGGCAACCACATTGATATGCGGCCAATGTGAATTTCTTCAATATTATTGGAACCCGATATTAGAGGCGATGCCGGATATTATGATATTCCCAACTGCAGATTTTTC
>JAOUPX010000055.1 GCA_029879645.1 Nitrospinota bacterium | reverse complement strand
GACCATGGCAAGGCAGGTGAGGACCACGGCAAGGCAGGTGAGGACCACGGCAAGGCAGGTGAGGACCACGGCAAGGCAGGTGAGGACCACGGCAAGGCAGGTGAGGACCACGGCAAGGCAGGTGAGGACCATGGTAAAGCAGGTGAGGACCATGGTAAAGCAGGTGAGGACCATGGTAAAGCAGGAGATGGTCGGAAAGATGATGACCGGGAAAACAATGATGAGAGGTTTGGAAGAGGCACCGTTACGGTTACCAGTAACGGAGATATCGTTACACGTGGTTTAAAGTCTCACGCGATCATTGCTCAGAGTTTGAGTGATAATCCATCGGATTCCACAGGGAGTTTTTCAGCCGGTTCTGGTGAAACCGGTAACAAACTGGGCGGAGACGTGCACGTATTCCATACAGGAACAATCCAGACAGAGGGAGAGCAATCCCACGGCATTGTTGCGCAGAGCCGTGGTCGCTCTGGTGGAGTCGTTAATGTGAATGTGTTAGGTGATGTAATCGCAAATGGGGCGAATGCCGACGGTATTGTTGTGGAAAGCTTGGGAAGCAAGGGAAACGGTGGAAATATTATTGTGATACTGGAAGGAGGAAGGGTACAAGGCGGTCCTGATTCAGGAGTGGGTGTTCGGTTTTCGGGGGGAGCGGACAACCTTTTGGCTAACCGAGGAACTCTCACTACTTTGAATGGTACCTCAGGTACAGCCGTGGTCGGTGACAGTGGGAATGAAACCATTGAAAATTATGGAACCTTGGTCGGTGAGGTAGATCTGGGGCTGGGGAACAACGCCTTAAACAACCAGGAAGGCGCGGTATTTCATTCAGGTCCCAGGATTTATTTGGGAAATGGCAACAAGATGGTCAATGCTGGAAGTCTGTCTCCAGGCGGGTCAAACCAATTGGTAACCACAACTGTAACAGGAGATTTCGAGCAGTCAAAGAATGGAACACTGGCAGTAGACGTCAATTTCGCTAAGGGTCAGGCGGATCGGGTAATGGTAAACGGGACGGCAAGCTTGGCAGGGGAAGTCCAGCCGAATCCAGTTTTTGAAAACGGAATTGTCCCTGGAAAATTCCAGACTACAGTGCTTTCGGCAACAGAAGGTGTGACAGACTTTGGCCTTGATTTGTCGTTTCAAAAGTCAGCAGTTATCGATTATCAGCTAATTTTCCCAAATAATAATGAAGTGGTTCTTAATAGTGTCCTTGATTTTTCACCCAGCGGACTGAATTCTAACCAAACATCGATTGGAAATTACATCAACAATATTCAGATGGCGGGAGGATCGTCTGGACTCGCTCCTCTCGTCGCTTCGTTGTTGGGAGCTCCAGATGTGTCAAGCTTAGGTGCTATTTATGACCAACTGACTCCCGAGATTTTTGTAAACCAGCAAATCATTTTCCTGCTTTCAAACCAGAATTTAAATAATTCCCTGAGGAGTTGCCGTCAATATTCAGGAGTGTTTCATTTTAGTCGCGAGGGAGAGTGTAAGTGGTTAAGGTTTACAGGTAGGACCCTGAGGAGTGACCGAACATCCGAAAACCTCGGGTTCGCCGAGCGGGCATTTGGTATGGCTGGGGGGATCCAGAAAGCCATCAGTGAACATTATCACATGGGATTTGGAATGTCGTTCGAAGGCAGTGACCTGGATAGTGGCAATAGCCAGGCTAGAGGCCAACAATTGCAGGGTGGAATGGTATTAAAGGGCCGGTACGGAGCCACCTCTTTTAATTTGGGGATCAGTGGCGGGTATAGCTGGTATGACACCAAGCGTATGTTTAGTTTTCCGAGCCCCGGAGGTCTTGCGCTCAGTGATCAGGGTGTCAGTCTGGTCTCGGCACAATCGGGACTGGCCTATATCTTGGAAGGGTCAAACTGGTATTTCAAACCCATGTTAAATACTGAAATCGCTTATGTGAATCTGGGTAGTTTCCAAGAAACCGGCGCAGGGGCTACTAACCTAAATGTAGAGGGGAATGACGAGCTTTACTGGAGCATACAACCTGCCATGGAATTCGGAGGGGAGTGGAATTACGAAGAGAATTATCTGATGCGTCCCTTCATTCGGGTGGGATACACTCGGTTTATAGGGGATGCCAACCCAGAAATTTCTGCAACCCTGCAGGGCGCTCCTGTCGGAGTGGCTCCTTTTCAGGTGACGGGCAGAACAGAACGAAATTTTGCGGATATCGAAACAGGAGTTGACTTGTTAAGCCCCAAAAACTTCACGCTGCGCTTTTATTACATTGGTAAATTTTCCAATGATGTCCAGATTCATCAAGGGGGCTTTAAAGTTTCCGCTTCCTTCTGATTTTTGTGTGACAAACTTATCCGGATGATTGCATTTCGTGATACGCCCCTTTGAATCCATTCAGCGGAACCGGAACCCGGATCGTGGTCCGGGCCAAATTTTGAAACATAACAGTTAAATGTTCGCTCTTCTTCATCGCTAAAAGCATGCTGGTGGAAACCGCAGTTCCGGCATAGCAACCCTCCAAATCACAGGACTGGATCTTCAACTGCTGTTGCTTCTGGTCGTCCAATTGAAATGTAACTCCTGAAGGCAGATGTAAGCCGACAGGGAGATGAAACATCATAGCTGGCTGGCTGGACCCTGGGGGTACTCGAACAATTATAGAAATTAGCCTTTGCCTGGTTTCACCCATGGTGATAGTTTTTTCCACCTGACAGTCCGCCTCCGGAATTTTACCGGTACATTGTGTCACCCAGCCGGTTGGGAAAGTTTTTTTATTTAAAGAATTTTTAACGGTTGGTTCCTGTGTAATGTCTGAGCCCTTTTCAGGGGGATTGATGGGTTTGGTCAATTGTTGGGGAGGTTCGGTATGTTTTTTCTGAAATAAAGCAATTCCAACTTGGATTGCAATGAATAATCCGGCAAAAAGGCTAATTGCAAGAATTGCTGAACCCTGTCGCATGATTCGAATTCTCAGAGAAGTTGCTAAATCACTTTAAATGTACACATTTACAATATAACAGGCAGGCGACCAGGAAAAAATGGAAAATTAGGGTTAGATAGGTGTTAGCTATTTAGCATTTTAGTTTGACTGGAAGTTCTCTACCACAAACTCTAAATGTGGGGGGGGAAGTGCTTTTCGTAAAGATGAGAAGCTGAAGCTAAACAAAGGGCTTCCCGGATAAGGTTCAAGTGATCCTGTCTTAACCGGGAAGCCCTTATTCCTAAATTAAAATTGTATGACCTATTGGACCCAATCAGTTACTCAGGCTATCCAAAATTTTATTAAAGGTAGCGCTGGACCGCATGGCCGATGCAACCTTGGCGGGATCTGGATGATAATACCCTCCCAAATCCTTGGGTTTCCCTTTGGTAGCATTCATTTCCTCAAAAATGGTGTCCAGTTTTTCTTCCAGCTCTTTTGCGACCGGAGTAAATTTGCTTTTTATATCCGAGTCGTCATTTTGCGCCGCTAATTCCTGCGCCCAGTACAACGTGAGATAAACATGGGTGCCGGCGTTATCCAACTGGCCGACTTCGCGCCCAGGTGATTTCTTGTTTTCCATCAACTTGCCTGACGCACGTTCCAGGGTGTCTGCCAGTACTTGAGCCTTGGCATTACCTTTAGCACGGCTGAAATGTGCGAACGATTCTGACAGGGCAAGAAACTCGCCGAGAGATTCCCACCGCAGGTGTCCCTCTTTGACAAACTGCTGAACGTGCTTGGGTGCCGAGCCGCCGGCACCGGTTTCAAACAGGCCGCCGCCTTTGATCAGTGGAACAATGGACAGCATTTTCGCGCTGGTACCCAGCTCCAAAATTGGGAACAGGTCGGTCAGGTAATCCCGCAGAACGTTACCGGTTGCAGAGATGGTATCTTTTCCCTCCTTGGCGCGTTTCAGCGAATGTTTCATGGCATCCAATGGAGACATGATCTGGATGTCCAGGCCGTTGGTGTCGTGATCTTTTAAGTAGAGGTTTACTTTTTCAATCAGCTGAGCGTCGTGGGCCCGGTCTTTATTCAGCCAGAACACCACGGGGGTGTTGGACAATCGGGACCGGTTGACCGCCAGTTTTACCCAATCCTGAATCGGGATATCTTTAACGGTGCATGAGCGGAAGATATCGCCTTCTTCTACCTGAAGTTCGTGTATGGCTTTTCCTGCGCCATCGACTACCCGAATGGTTCCGTTGCCCGGGGCTTCGAAGGTTTTGTCGTGAGAACCGTATTCTTCCGCCTTTTGGGCCATGAGGCCAACGTTGGGAACGGTACCCATGGTGGTCGGATCGAACTCGCCGTTCTCACGGCAGAAATCGATGGACGCCTGGTAAATCCCTGCGTAACTGCTGTCCGGGACCACAGCCAGAGTGTCGTGTTCCTTGCCGTCCGGACCCCACATCTTGCCGCCGACTCGGATCGCCGCCGCCAGCGAGGCGTCAATGATGATGTCACTCGGCACGTGCAGGTTGGTGATCCCTTTGTCGGAATCTACCATCGCCATTTCCGGTCCGTTCTTGATGCAGGTGTCGATGTCCGCTTTGATTTCATCCTGTTGTGCGGCCGGCAGACTGCCGATTTTGGCGTATACGTCGCCCAACCCGTTATTGGCGTTGATGCCCAGTTCCTTAAAGGTTTTTGCATGCTTGGTGAACACATCTTCAAAAAACACTTCAACGGTATGGCCGAAGATGATCGGATCGGAAACCTTCATCATCGTCGCCTTCATGTGCAGGGAAAACAGGACACCCTGCTTTTTAGCTTCAGCGATTTGTTCCTTGATGAATTGACGCAATGCTGTGCGGCTCATTTTGGTGGCATCCACAACATCACCGGCGTCGAGCTTGACTTTGTCTTTCAGTACTGTGGTGCTACCATCTGCGCCGACAAACTCGATTTTCCCACTGCCCGCCTGTTGGGCGGTGACAGTTGCTGATATTTCATTGGACCTGAAGTCTCCACTCGACATGGTCGCGACATTGGTTTTGGAGTCTTTAGCCCATTTCCCCATTTTATGGGGATTGCTCTTCGCGTAATTTTTAACCGAAACAGCCGCGCGCCGGTCCGAGTTGCCTTGGCGTAGAACGGGGTTGACCGCACTTCCCTTAACTTTGTCAAAGCGAGCTTTAATATCTTTTTCTTCGTCAGTTTTAGGATCTTCCGGATAGTCAGGAATGTTATAACCCTGTTCCTGTAGTTCCTTGACTGCTCCCTGAATCTGTGGGATGGAGGCGCTGATATTGGGGAGCTTAATGATGTTGGCTTCCGGCTTCAGGACGATTTCGCCCAGCAGTGCCAGATCATCCGGTTGCTGTTGTTCCGGTTTCAGCCGTTCGGGAAATTGCGAGATAATGCGTCCCGCCAGCGAAATATCCTTGGTTCCTACATTAATACCCGCAACCTGCGAGATGGATTGAATGATTGGAAGAAAAGATCCACTGGCAAGTTCAGGCGCTTCATCGACTTTCGTGTAAATGATATCTGGCAGTTCTGACATCGGTTTTGTTCCCCATAAAAGATGAATTTATATGAAATAACAACTTGGTAAGACTTGTCTTTCCGAGAATAGGAATAATCGATAAAAATCGCTTCAGAGTCAACCGTTTTTTGTCCCTAACCCCTATTTTTTGGGCCAGATAGGAGGATTTGGCGCGAAATATGGTAGATTCTACGTTTGAGGTGAAGATACCCTTCGCGAAGGGTGAAGATTTTCTTCGAGTGAGCACAGGTTTTTTCTCAGGATGTCTGGGGCTTCCAGGCGGACATGGCACAGCGTTGGGCGTGCAGGGGCGTGAAACTTTCGATATTGTTGGAGAGGTCTGTCATGAAATTCTCCGCCAGTTGTTGATCCTTAAAGCATTCGTAAATATCGTCCAGAAACCCGCCACGCAGTAATCCATGCTCCAAAAATTCCCGGCCGGGGCCGGTGGCGATCTCCAACGGCCATTCGGTCACGTCTATTCTCTCCATACCCAGTTCCTCCAGCCATCTCCTTGCATGGTCTGCCGAGGGCCGCTCTTCTAAATATTCTTTCAGGAGCCTGCGCTCGTTTTCGTAGCCGAGATCAGTCATCCGGGTGTCGACCTGTTTCCATAGCGAGTCGAACGTTCCTCTGGAGGGAAATGTGAGAACAATCTGGCCGCCGGGTTTCAGGAAGAGGACCAGGTTTTTCAGAGCTTCATATCTGTTGGGGCGAAAAAACATGAACGACAGGTTGCCGGTGATCCGGTCGAACCGGGGCAGATCAGGAGGCAACTGCCGCATATCTCCCACCTCAAACGTCAGCCAGGGAAGGTGGCGCCCCTGAACGGAGCGGGAACGCAGGACCTGGTGATGATGGATATCGACCGCAAGCACCTGGCCTTTCGGTCCCACCTGCTCGGCGATATGAAACGCCGGAATGCCCGATCCTGCGGCGACATCCAGAACGCTGGCTCCGGGAAACAGGTCCAGGTGATGCAGCAACGCCTCGGCAAACGGAGTCGACCAGTAATCGTCTTCAGGCAGTGTCCATTGGGACGCCATGCAATCTCTTTCAGTTTAAGAGGACAGGATTTATCTAAGCGGATTAAATTGTATCATTATTTGAATTTCTGGATGAACTGAAACGGCCATTTGAGAAGGGGTGCTAATGCTTTGAGGAGTTTGTATTGCCAGGCCGGTTCGGGATATTTGTACTTTTTCAGGAAATGACGGCGGGTTAACACTTCAAACAGGTGCGCCCGCCAGTGGAGGGGAATTGCGCCATCCGCCAAAAATACATTTAAGAAATGACCGACGGCCAGAAAATCGTTGTCCGGTAACAAAGGGGCTTTACCTAAATCGGGAAGATCGGGCGAGGGCTGGTCTTTGATAGCGGAAGCAAGGCGCTGGGCCGCTTTCTGACGATAACCACGCAGGCCGATAAACACATCGTCGCCGACGTCCAACGGTCCGCGGCGCCGGTAGGTGGCATCGGTCTCCGCTTTGCCATATTGAGGATGCATATGCTCAATTACCAGGTCCTTCAAGTAAACCACACGATTCTCACCCAAAACCTGCAACCGCTTGAAAATATCCATCAGATGATAGTCGATAAACCCGCCGGCATACACTTCTGGGTAAGGAGAGATCAGCCTTTGGCAGGTGGTTCGGGACAGGATGGGTGTGCTGGGGAAGGTTTCCCCGGCGTGCAGGTCGTTCGGGTAGGCCAGGTAAATTCCGTCGGGGAAGCGATCATGCACATCCCTGATTTTGCGGTCCCAGTCGGGTGTGCGAATGATCATATCGTCATTGAGCGGCACGATGATGTCGCCGGTCGATCGTCGATAGCAGGCGGTATTCAACCCGCCCATGGTCAGGCTCGGGCCGATGATCCGAATAACAGGAATGGCTTCGCAGTCGATGGCATGGCTGGCCGGATCGTCTTTATCAACGTAGAGAATAATTTCAATGTTAGCGGGATCGGCGGACATTTCGGCCACGCTGCGCAGGAATTGTTCGGCCCGGTCGGGGCGGCCGCGTGTAGGCAGTAAGATTGAAAGGGCAGGGTGCATGAGAATCGATTATTTATTGATGTATTTATAAAACGCAATCAGGGTGGAGGGATCCCGGATTTCGGATTGCTCGATCATCTGGTAAATTTCATTTTCTGTGAAAAATTTCATTCGCAGGTGTCCCATTTCTTCGGGGGCAAATGGCCGCACAGTTTCGCAGTTCTCCCCCACAAACAATTGGATTTTGGCGCACAGGGTTCCGGCATCGGCGTCAATAATGCCCAGCGACCGGATGTTTTCCCTGCGGCATTGCAGGCCGGTTTCTTCTTCCAGCTCACGCGCCACGGACTCCAAAGTATCCTCATCGCTTTCCACAAAACCGCGTGGTATCTCCCATGACCAGGAATCCACCGGGTGGCGGTAAATTTTGAGCAGGGGAATTTTGCCGTTGATTACGGGCAGAATGGCCACGCCGGTGATGCCATCCGCGGTTTTCCTTTTTGGAACCACCACCAGGTATTCAGGGACTTCTGTGTGATCCTCTGCGATCACATGGTCGAAATAAATTTCAAACATGCGGTTTTCGGCGATCAACCTTCTGTTCTGGCGTTTGAGCGGTGGCGGGTCCTGGTTGCTGGTCCCCATAGGGCTGACCTCTTAAAGGAATGTTTGTGGTGCGGGTTTATTTTGTTGTAACGGCCAATTGACTGCAGTACCAGTCGTAAGTCCTCTGCAGTCCATCTTCCAGGGAAACATTGGCTTGCCATCCCAAGGCATGAATTCTGGAGGAATCGAGCAGGCGCCTGGGATTGCCGTCGGGTTTGGATGTATCAAAACTTGTGGACCCCTTGTATCCAACCGTGGAGCGGATCAGTTTCGCCAGTTGAGTGATCGATGTTTCGCGTCCGATGCCCAGGTTAATCGTTTCTGCGCTGTTGTATTTTTTCATCAGGAACAGACAGCCGTCGGCGGCGTCATCTACATACAAAAATTCGCGTTTAGGTTTGCCCGTGCCCCACAGCGTGACGGACTTTTTGTTTGATTTTCGGGCTGTGTGGAATTTTCCGAGAAGAGCAGCCAGCACGTGGCCGTTCTCATCGAAGTGGTCGCCGGGACCGTAAACGTTGGCGGGAATCGCCGATATAAAATTAGCGCCGTATTGCCGCCGGTACGCCTGGCACATTTTGATGCCGGCCAGTTTCGCCATGCCGTAGGCATCATTGGTTTCTTCAATGTCGCCGGAAAATAAATACTCCTCTTTCATCGGTTGCTTGCATTTTTTGGGATAGATGCAGGAGCTGGATAAATTAAGCAGTTTTTTGGTTTTGTGTTTGAGCGCGCAATCGAGGACGTTGGTCTGAATCATCAGATTCTGATAAATGAACTCTGCCGGATAGGTCTTGTTGGCATGAATGCCGCCCACCCGCGCCGCCGCCAGAAATACATATTCCGGCTTCTCCTTTGCGAAGAAACGGTCCACCGCCGGTTGATTCGTCAAATCCAGCGCCTTGTGGGTCCGGGTAATGATGTTGGAATAGGATTGTTCCTTCAGCCGTCGTAGAAGGGCCGACCCGATCAATCCGGTGTGGCCGGCAACATAGATTCTGGAGTTTTTCTTCATGGTTTGTTCACTGAATGAAGCCGGGGTTTCGGATATCAATCAACGCTATTCAGGATATCACACAGTCGCTTGATTTTAGCTTCTTCGAGGTCGGGGTAATTGCCGATGTAAAACCCGTAAAAATGGATATGCTCGACCACCGGGTATTTTTTGTATTCATCTTCGGGGAGGATGCCTTTCAGATAGGGTTGACGCAGTTGGTTGCCGCCTCCGGCACTGCCCCGGCGGAATTCGACCTTATGGTCCTGCAAGGTTTGCATAACCCGTTCACAGAAATCCGGATCGGCTTTTTGGAGTACCAGATTGAGTGCGTAGTTGCAACTGCCCTCCAACAGGAAATCGGTCTTGTATTTTTGCGGATCGAGGTGGTCCAGGAAATATTTAAAATTGTGCTGGCGCTTTGCATTGTTGGCGTCGAGACGCTTCAATTGATTGCGTCCCAAAACTGCGCCGATTTCATTGTTGCGCATGTTGAAGGCGGGAAACGCGAAAATGAACTGGGGGTTCAATTCCGGATTTTCCTCGATGTATTTCTGTTTGCCTTCCTCGCTCTTCATTTCCCGTACCATGCCATGTGACCGAAACATGCGGCACATTTGGTAGATGTTCTCGTCGTTGGTGCACACCATGCCGCCTTCGATGGTGCTCATGTGATGTGCGAAATAATAGGAGAAGTTGGACATGAGTCCGATTGACCCCAGCCTCTGGCCTTTATGAGTGGCGCCATGAGATTCGCACACGTCCTCTATCAGTGGGATGTTCTTTTCCCGGAGGCCGTCGAGTAGTTTGTCGGACAGGCCGTTGAATCCCTGGGCATGTGTTAGGAATACTGCACGGGTTTTCGGGGTCAGTTTGGCCAGGACCTGATCCTCGTCCATAGACAGGGTATCGAGTTTGATGTCGACGAAAACGGGCTTAAAACCGCATTGCAGGACCGAGGCAATATCGGAGACCCAGGTCAGCGTGGGCAGGATGATCTCCCCACTGCCATGCAATTGTTTGAGCACGGACATGGAAATCAGGTTGGCCGAGGACCCGGAATTGACAAACACACTGTATTTGACACCCACCCAGTCGGACCATTCCTCCTCAAAGGCCACCACATTTTTGGATTGGGTGAGGATCGGCTCTCCTTTGAGGAACTCGATGACTGCATCCAAGTCCTCGCGGGGAATATTATTTTCCATCAACGGCCAATTGAGACTCATGGTATCACTCAGTTTAGTTCGATTAATAATTGACGGGCGCGTTCCAGCCGCTCAGGGGTCCCGATGTCCAGCAATTGATTCTGGGTGGCGAACCCATACAACCCCTTGCCGATGATGGATGGAAACAGTTCCTTTTCTAGAGAAATCACCTTTCCCGCCGGAATGCTTTCCAGGAGTTGCTTGTTGAAGAGATAGATTCCCGCATTCACCCAGCCGGAAGAGGGGGTATCCGATTTTTCATCAAAGTGGATGATTTCGTCTTCTGCTCCCAGGGAGACGCCACCGTAGTCGCTGGCATCCTCAAGAGGCACCAGGGCGATACTGGCGAGAGCTTGTTTGGAGTAATGAAAATCTATGAAGGTTGTTAAATCTATATCGCAAAAAGAATCACCATTCATGCCCAGAAAGACGTCGCTTTTGATTTGATCTTCAGCATATTTAATCGCTCCCGCTGTCCCCAGGGGCGAAGTTTCCTGGGAGATAATATATGTCCTGCCGTCATTTTTCTTCTCAAAGTAATCCCTGATAATATTTCCCTTGTGTCCGGAGCACAGGATGAAACGTTGGAACCCGAAACGCCCCACATACTCGATCAGTAAATCCAGGAACGGACGATTGTCGAAATCCGCCATCGGCTTGGGTGTGTCTTTCAGGACACTTTGAAGTCGTGTACCCAGGCCCCCGCACAGGACAACGGCGTCGATGGTGCTTGCCTTTAACGCATCACTCATATTCAGGAATGTCTGGGGTTGCTGTCCGGTTGGAATACGATGATTTGACTGCCTTCCACCTCGAAATTAAAGGGAATACACAGCAGGTTCTTGAGGTGTTCTTTGATTCTGGAATGGTCCTCCGGGCGTGCGAAAATCAGCATGAATCCGCCGCCGCCGGCTCCCAGAAGTTTTCCGCCCAGAGCGCCTTCTGACAAGGCGGCCTGATAGATTTCGTCAACGAGAGAGGTGGAGACGCCATCGCTCAGGTCTCTTTTTAATTTCCATGATTCATGAAGAAGACTGCCGAATTCGGTAATGCACTGTCCATTGGTGATGATTTTTAAACCTTCGTCCACCATTTGGCGCATGGTGGCCAGCTCTTTTTTCTTTTTGGGAATATTTTCTATTTTCTTTTCAGCAACCTGAGATGCGAATCTGGATATTCCGGTGTAAAACAGAAGTAAGTGGTTTTCCAGTTCAGCTTTCCTCTCGGGGCTGACAATGACCGGTGTCTCGGAAATGGAATGGTCGGTATTGAAGTCGATTTTTTTGAATCCACCGAGAGCGGTCAATACCTGATCTTGAGACCCCACGCTTTCCTTCAGGACATTCCGCTCCAGATGAATGGCTTCCTCGGCAAGCTTTTTTTTGGGAACCATATTCCCCTTGAGGGCGTAAAGCGCGTTCAGCATTCCTACTGTAAACGCAGAACTGGAGCCCAAGCCTGCGCGAGCCGGAAGATCGCCGTCGTGATGAATTTCCAATCCCTCCTCGATGCCCGCCTGCTCCAAAGCCACCCGGACGACGGGGTGCTGGATATCCTTTGGGTCATTGACCATTTCCACTTTGGAGTAAACGATGCGGTATTTATGTTCAAAGAATGGCGGCAGGTACCGGCAGGTGATATAACAATATTTATTAATGGTGGTCGCTAAAACTGAGCCGCCATTTTCCTCGAACCAGGCAGGATAATCGGTCCCTCCACCGAAAAACGACACCCTGAACGGTGTTCTGCTTATTATCATGCTCCCCCCCTTGTTTTTTGGACTGACACGTTCATGGATCTTTAAATATTGGCAAACTGGTTTTTGTTGATGATCTGGTATCCCTTGATCAGTTCAGTAATGCCCTGACTGAGGGAGTGTTGAGTTTTAAATCCAGTTCCTTCAATTTTCTCGTTGCTGACAATGTAATTTCTTTTGTCCTGATCCTCCCCGATCTCAGCTTCGGTGACATAAAAATCTGGAACCTGTTTTTTGATTTCCTGACATAGCTCCATTTTGCTTAGATTGGCATCGCTGAGACCTACGTTATAGGGTTCACCTTTCATGGTGTCGAAATTAGCGAGGCCATGATGAAAGGCACGGACCGCGTCCCGTACATGCAGGTAATTTCTTTTAAAATGGGCCTCAAACAGGATCAAGAATCGGTCTTTGACCGCTCTGTAGGTGAAATCGTTTACCAGCAGGTCGAGTCGCATCCTCGGGCTCATGCCGAACACCGTGGCGAACCGAAAGGTCATGCAGTTATCCGAATCGAGCAGGATGTTTTCGATTTCCACTTTGAGTTTTCCATAAAGAGAAACCGGTCGTAATGGAGTTTCCTCAGTACAGAAGATGCCCTCCTCTCCCACGCCGTATCCGCTGTTGGTGGTGGGGAAGATGACGCGTTGATTTTTACTGCGGTGCTCCAGGATCAGTTTGATGGCGTCCAGGTTGGTCGACCGGGCGGCGATGGGATCCTTGGCGCACAGCGGGGCACCGGTGAGGCAGGCCAGGGGGAAAATTGCGTCTGCCTGCTTTAACTGTTCCTTCATCAGAGCCTCGTCACGGGCGTCTCCGTTGATGACCGTTAACTTTGGATCGTGGCAATAATCCAGCAGGGAGGTTTGCTTGTACATGAAGCTATCCACCACGGTGACCTCATGGTTTTCGCGGAGCAGGGAGGGTGCTAAAAGGGAACCGATGTATCCCGCCCCTCCGGTAACAAGAATTTTCATGGAGACAACCTTAATAGAAAAATTTAATTGATAAAATTATGCGCCGGACACCATTTCCCGGATCACTTTGGCGATGCGATCTTTGTCTGGAAAGTAATACTGTTCGAGAGTGAACCCGGCTGGAATGGGTGAATCCGGCAGTCCAATGCGGCGTACCGGCCCTCTCAAATCATGAAATCCCTTTTCCGCCACCAGGCATCCGATCTCGGCACAAACACCCGCCATGGCAGGTCCGGTATCCACAATCAGGATTTTTCCGGTTTTTTTCAGGGATTCAAAAATGATTTCCTCATCCAGCGGTTTTAACGTTCTTAAATCGATAACATCGGCGCTGATTCCTTCCTTGTCCAAGTCTTCCATCGCCTCCAGGGCTAACGCCAGGGTGTGTGAGGTTCCAACAATCGTCAAATCTTCTCCCCGCCGGCGGTAGACGCCTTTTCCAATAGGGATATGATAAATTCCTTCCGGTACCACTCCCTTGGCTTTCATATTCCAGCGGTGGTCAAAAATCAGAACCGGGTTGTTGTCGGCGATGGCCGCCAGCATCAATCCCTTGGCATCGTATGGGGTGCTGGGCATGATGATTTTCAAACCGGGGACTCCCAGAAGAAATCCCTGAATCGCCTGGGAATGCTGGGAACCGGATCCCCAACCCCGGCCAATGGCGGACCAGACGACCATGGGTACGTTGTTTTGCCCGTTGTCGATATAATGAAACTTGCTGGCGTGGGACACCAGCTGGTTGAACGTCAGGAGAAGAAAATCGGGACGGTTATGCAGGTATACCGGGCGGGTGCCGTTGAGGGCCGCGCCGGCGCAGATTCCTGTCAATCCTTCTTCGGACAAGGGGGTGTCGAATACGCGGTCCTCGCCGAATTTTTTATACAGGTCGGTGGTCACACCGAACATGCCGCGCGGGTCGTTGACTCCCTGTCCCAGGACAAATACTTTGGGATCCAGTTCCAGCGCCAGAGTCAGCGCTTCATGAAGCGCGTCTACGTAGGCCAAAACGCGGCCTTCTTCCGCCACTTCCTGTCCGGCGGCTTTGGATGTGATCAAGGCTTCAGCCCAGGGCATTTTTTGTTTCTCCTCTGATGCGATCAGTCGCTGTAGACATATGTACTTAAATCCTTTTCTTCGGGATTGGGGCTGTTGATGGCATGTTGGAATGCCTCTTCAATTTCATCCTGAATTTCTTTTTTCATGGAAGAATTTCGGGTTTCATCAAACAGATTCTTTTTCATGAGGTCTTTATATAAGCCGTCAATGGGACAGAATTTCTGCCAGGCTTTGACTTCCTCCGGGTCGCGGTAGCCTGAGGCGCTGTCGTCACCGGCACCGCCATGACCCCGCCAGCGGTAGGCGACCGATTCGATGAAGGTCGGGCCGCCACCGGATCGGGCTATTTTCACGGCCTCGCGGGTGGCTTCATAGACATTGAGGACCTGGGTACCGTCGATTCGGCAACTGTTGACTCCAAAGGCCCCTGCTTTTTTGTAAATATCTACTTTAGGTTGCCGCACTTCCATGGACGAACAGACGGAATAGAAATTGTTTTCACAGATATAGAGAACGGGCAGGGATTTGAGAGCGGCAAAGTTGATGGATTCCCAGATGGCGCCTTCCTCGGTTGCCGCATCGCCGAAAAATACCACATTTATCTGGTCTTTTTTTAGATATTGAGCGCCGAACGCGGCACCCGTGGCTATCGGCACCGATCCGCCGACGATGGCTGAAGAGCCGGCGTAACCCACACTTTTGTCCAGCAAATGCATGGACCCGCCACGGGACCCGGCGCATCCATTGAGACGGCAGTACAGTTCAGACATCATGCCCTTGAGCGACCCGCCTTTGGCCAGGTAATTGCCCTGGGTGCGGTGACTGCTGTACACCTGATCCGTAGTGCGTAACGCGGCGCATACGCCGACAGAAGTCGCTTCCTGTCCGATCACCAGGTGAATGGGGGTTTTCATCTCGTCTTCGTGGTAACGGCTTTCAATCGCTTCCTGGATCATCCGGATGCGAAGCATGCTTCGGTACAGGCCGATGAGAAAATCAGCCTCGTAAGTTTCATCCGGACTGGAGCTGAAAGTAAACTCCAATTCATTGTAGGGGTAACGAATCATTTTATTCTCATGGCAAATCAGGTGGCGCTCAGGGCGTCCCGGTGTTTGCGTTTGATTTTGATTTTGACCATATCGTTGATGTGGTCTACCAAATGTTGGCCGAATCGCTCCCGCACCATAGACTGGTAGGGAGCGTGAGTGAAATATTGATCGAACGCCTCGTCGCGGAAATCCAAAACCTCCTGGCTGGTTAGAGTTTCTGTCGGCAGGGGCAGGGATTCATACGCGTGCTGTGAGTATCCGATCCATCCGGGGCCGTCGGGGTCATCTGGAAGTAGCTGTCCTTGCTCCCTGGCCAGGTTGTATAGCGGTGAACCGGGATACGCCATGGCGCAATAGAAATTGGCCCACTCTGCGTTGATCTCCAGCGAGAGATCCAGCGTTTCCTGCATGCTGGACCGGGTATCGTCGGGCAGGCCGAAAATGTAATTGGCGATGATGTAAATGCCGTGTTCCTTGATTTTGTCGGTCGTTTTCACAATGTCGGTATCGCCAAACCGACCCTTTTCAACTCCGTCGCGAACGTACTTGCTCCCGGACTCAATCCCAAGAGCCAGCCAGTTGAACCCTGCTTTTTTCAGTTTTTCCAGGTACCGGTCCTTGACGGTATCGATACGGGCATAGGCCCAGATGTTTAGATCGTAGCCACGGTCGATGATACGATCGCAAATCCCCATCACATGTTGTTCGCTCAACACAAACATTTCGTCGGGGATTTTGATGTTTTTGACTCCGTAGGTTTTCACCAGGTGATCGATCTGGTCGACCACCAACTGCGGCGACCAATAGCGGATGCCGGGTTGGCCGAATGGTGCGTTGATGCAACAGAAAGAGCATTTGTAGGGGCATCCCAGGCTGGTTTGCAGGGAGGCATAAGGCTGGCGATCGTTGATGTGGTCGAAACAGTGCCAGTTGTGGGCGCGATATTTACTCATATCGATCATCTCCCAGGCCTGTCCGGGGATTTCACGGTCCAGGTCTGGAAGGTTTTGGGCCGGTGGATTATGAGAGATGTTGCCATTGTCCCGATACCAGAGGCCGGGGACTTTATCCAGCCGGGGTTGGCTCGATTTCAGCTCTTCCAGTAAGTGGAGAACGGTATAGGGGCCTTCTCCCTCGCAAACGTAGGTATAAGGTTCTTCCTGGAGGGTGCGCCGGGGGAGGGCCGATGCATGAGTCCCCATGACAATAGTTTTTAATTGGGGGGCTCCCTCCAGCACTCTTTGACATACCGCTTTGCCAGCGGGCATGCACTGGGTGGAGGCAGAGGGCTGATGCCCGTAAACCACAAATACGGTCAAAGTAGCCTGTGTTTCTATTATCCTGCGGGCAGTCTCATCGAAGCCGATGCTTTCGGCCTCGGCATCAAGAATCTGGACCGAGTGACCTTTTCGCTTGAAGAAGGTGGCGAGGAGCAGGGACCAGACCGGTGGCTCGATGGCGACCAGGGATTTCCCTAAATCTTGGAAAACTTTGTCTTTACTGGGAGGCGTGACGAGTAGAATATCCAAATTATTACTCACAGGTCCGGCATTGGGCTGGAAAAGCCCTCAATGCCCATGTTTCCAAAAATATTTACTTTTGATGAGATGCTTCCAGAAAACAGAACGGGTACTACTTCCGATTCTAAAGGTTATCTGGCAGGATATCAATGCTTTTGGCAGTGAACCGAAAATGGCTGGTTAGCCGCAACTTATTGTAAACAGGTAAATAACTTACTCGATCAAGAAAGATTTCTGTCGCTATAAAACTATGATTCGATCTGGGGCAATATTCAGTTTTTTGAGGAGAATGTCGACCCTTCGCTCAACATCGTCATGGGTCCCCATTACTACTTTTCCTGGAAAGTTTGCCAGATCTTCCAACGGGGAAATTTTGAAATCGTGGAAGGAACCGGCGGAAGGAGAATCATAAACGCCTTGGATGTGTATAGGGCTTTGTTTGGTAAGGGCATATAAATGCTCCGCCACTTCCCCTGTTCCCATGATTGCAAACCCATCCGCCTTCTCCACGGCCAGACTATCCAGAAATAATTTACAATTGACCTGAATTTGGGTGTTTTGTCGGACAAGATCCCTTAAATAAAAGAAAGAAGTATAAAATACGGCTCGCAGTAAGCCTTTAAAAGTCTTATGTTTTTTCAGTGAATGGGTGGCTCTTTCCATAAACTGAACCATGATATTTTTCAATGTGGAGGACGTGACCGTACGTTTTTGATCCAGTTTCTTTAGGTTTTTAATGCTCCAGTGAGAATGATCAACCTCTAAGGCTTTTTTCATTAAGGTTGATCTGTCCGGAGTTTCCTCGCTCTGGCGGAGTGCTTTGATGGCCAGATTTTCCTGTAGAGGTAGAATTCTTTGAGTAGTCCTTACTGTTAACGCGGTGGAGGACATGTGATGGCCGTCGTGGGGTCCCAGATGATCGTATTCTCCATCGGTACCGGGATGCCAGGTATGGTAAAGGAATTCACTGGGATGCCAGCACTCCTTTATTCCGTAATTGCACAAACGAAAAGTCATCTCGTAAGGACCGCAGATATGGCCCAGATAATCAAGATGTTCGTCAGCTCCCCCAATGGCGATTAAATCCTTTTTTAAGGCGGACATGCAGGCACCGTAATTACGCCGGTGAAGAAAATCCGTCTGGTCGGCGAGCCCGGTGGTTGTTCTGCCGTCCCAGTTGATACAGCCCTCTCCCAGGATTTCCTCGAATTCCGGATAACTAAAAGGATAAAACTTTTTAGCGCTGTTTCGGACTTCATCGCAATGCAATACTGCTCCGGAATCCTTGAAATCCGGGTTCTTGTCATAATTAAAGGTATCGATAATACTTTCCACGAATGAGGGTTTCAGCATTGCGTCTGAATCGCAAAAAGTAATAATCCGTCCCTGCGCTGCGGCGATGCCGACGTTGTACATCAGGTGTTTGTGATGACATAGATCACGGGAGAATCCCAACACCATCCATTGGTCCAGAGATAGGGGGCGACCGGCTTTCCGGTCTTCTTCCAGACGTTTATGGATGCCCTCCGCCTGGCGGTCGTAAAACTCTATCCAGATGATTTCATATTGGTCCCGGGCTACACTCTGATGATTGAGGTAATGGAGTGCGTGATAACTTTCACGGCAGGACCAGTCCACCAGAACAACGCTCACCAGAGGATTTGATTGGGTTGAATTATCCAGAATAGCTTTCATAGGGCTCTATTTTACAAATGAACGTACTTAAGGTTCCACCTGAAGAAATGTAATTTAGGGAGCAGAGCAGACGGGCTATCTTAGAATATTGGAGTCATAATGCAAGTGAATTTCCGGCGCGCTTAAAGGGTGGGCAGGGCAGGTCTTAAGGGATGAAAATGAGGATTGTTTTAATTTGAAGATGGTCTTGCGGTTTATTCATCCCATTCGTATTCCAGAGTGTCTATTTCTTGTATTTTTCCGGCGCTGTTTGTTTCATAGAAGTGGATCTCGTTGATCCTGATCAGTCGTTTATGGCCGCCTTTTTGAAAAATAAAACGGTAGTAGGAATATTCTTCCGGGGTTTGGATGTGAAAAATCACGGCGCTGTCTTTTTCCCATTGCGTTTGGCCTGATCGGGAATCGATCCTTGTCCACTTTTTGCCGTCAACGGATCCTTCCAGTTTCCAGTCGGTTGGCATTCGAGTGATAGACTCAGGAAGAAAGATTCCCGTTTTAAGTGCATACGCAACAACCTTTCTGCTACCCAGAAACTCTGCTTGAATGATGTGCGGGTAAATACCATTGACTTCCCAAAAGCTGTCGGAATAACTGTTGGAAAGCATTCTGGGTCCAAACTGATTAACTGAAACAATTTCCCTGTAAGTATCCTGTGTGGCTGTGGGGTATAAATGGGCTTTCCCCGCATTTTTGCCTCCATAGGGAAGCTTTAGGAAATCGAGGCGGTTGGGGTTTTTGCCAAACTTCAAGCGCTCCAAAAGTAACAGGCGGGTCCCCGCATAATCATGCAGGATCATTTTCACTCCATATTTGGGACTTTCCGGGGAGTTTAAGAAATTCGCGAGTTCTTCTCTCCGGTTTGCCAGGCCGGGTTGCCCCAACATAAACTGAAATCTCCCTATATCTTCCGGGATGATAATGTAATCCGATTTAAGCATCAGTTTTCGTAAAAGCTTCCTGAAGTTTTCAAGTGGAATGTTTTCCGCGCACTCGCTGGTATACGAAGTCGTGAGTAAACTTATTTCTTCCCTGCTGGCATAGTAATTACCCTCGGGAAGCCCGTTTTTAATTCGATAGTAATCCAGAATAAAGCGGTTGTAAGCCTGACCATACCAGAGAATGGTCAGGTTTTTGTCCCCAATTACCTTTTCAAGATTTACCGCAAAATTGCTGACATCGTTGGGTTTGGCCACTTCCGGTGAGATTTTGATGGGTGTTAATATTTTTGAAAAATAAAATCCATACAAAAGAATGAAAATAGAAAGCAACGGAACGGCCATGGGTTTGGAAAAAGTTTTTCTGGCAATCTTCGATTGAACTAAATAGGAGAGAGGTGCCAATAGTGAAAAAGCCAGCCCTGAAGGCATCATCAAGAAGGGATGGTAAATAAACTCCTGTCCGCTTCCAAATGATGGCGCCAGTATGAGGATCATCAGGGTCAGGTTGCCGAAATACATTAACGCGCCTGTCAGGGAGCAGGTCAGCAAAATCCTGTTGAAGCGGGAAGATTTTTGCCGCCATTTCCTGGCCGTAGATATCA
>JAOUPX010000054.1 GCA_029879645.1 Nitrospinota bacterium | reverse complement strand
ACCGACACCATCCCGTTCACCCTGATCGAAATCACCCCGGTGTTTGAAGCCGACCAGCACCACGTGCAGGCCGGGCCGGCCGAGTTCGATCTGGAGATCGCCGAACCCATCCAGAACCGCGACTGGGGACGCAACTACTACCGCATCCAGCTCGGCAACCGCTCCCTCGACCTTGGAACGTTTCAGTAAACAATTTCTCTTTTCTGCCTGTCCCCCTTTCCTTCGACAAGCTCAGGACAGGTTAATCGGCTCAGGGTGACATGGGTCCTGAAATATATTGCGCCCAGCGATTCTCCATCGCAATTAACTATCAGCCAATGGGGTCCAGCGTCACGCTGGCTGGGGAGGAGTTTGCCGGGTGGCGTCAAATCCATGACATATTTTTCCCTGTGGAGCGTCGCGGGCCAGGCCCTATTTTGAATTTCTCTCCCTTAAAAGCACTGAACCCCTGTATTTATGGCAGGTTACCTGATTTTCTCCACCAGGCCCCCTTCTCGCCCCACCTGCCGGGTTTGGTATAGAAATTGCTCTAACTTATTGAAAATCCCTGAGATGTGGGGAATTTTAACGCTTTGAACCCTGATTTAGGCTCTATATAGAGGGGAACTTTTATGGATTTTCTGACTTCAATGCAGATCGGCGCGTCCGGCCTGACCGCCCAGCGCCAGCGCATGGACGCCATCGCCAGCAATCTGGCCAATATCGAAACCACACGCACGCCGGAAGGTGGACCGTACAAGCGCAAGGACGTGATGTTCACCGCCCTGCCGCTGGATGATTTCGCCAACACGCTGAACGACGCGCTGGCCGACCAGGTGCGCCGGGTCGCGGTGACGGAGGTAGTGGAGGATCAATCGCCGCCCACGATGGTGTACAACCCGAGCCATCCCGACGCCGATCCCGAGGGCTATGTCGCCATGCCCAATATCAACCTCATGGAGGAGATGGTCAACCTGATCAACGCCACCCGCTCGTTCGAGGCGAACGTGCAATCGGTCAACGCCGCCAAGTCGATGGCGCTGAGGGCGATCGATCTGGGGCGATGACGCCATCACCGCCGGTAACTCACTTATAAACGGAACCCGATTCGCTTATGGAAAATATGCTTCAATTCATTCAAAGCCTCTGGAATAAATTTCTCGCCCTGCCCTCTGTCAACAAGGCGGTGGCTCTGGGCGGAGCGGCGCTGGTTATCGGCGCGCTGTTTTCCATTTCATTATGGGTTCAGACTCCCGATTACCAACTGCTGTACGCCAACCTGTCCGATCAGGACGCGGCGGCGGTGGTCGAGCAGTTGAGCACGCAGAATGTTCCGCACAAGCTCACGAATCAGGGACGCAATGTATCCGTGCCTTCCAACAAGGTTCATGAGATCCGCCTCAGCCTCGCCGGTCAGGGATTGCCGGCGGGCAGCGAAGTGGGGCTTGAATTGTTTGAAAACACGCCGCTGGGCATGACCGATTTTATTCAGAAACTCAATTTTCAACGGGCACTGCAGGGCGAACTGGCGCGCACCATTAAATCCATCGAGGCGGTGGAACAGGCGCGCGTGCATCTGGTACTTCCCAAAGAAGAGTTATTCGTCAAGGAGAAACAAAACGGCAAGGCGTCGGTCATGGTGAAACTGCATCCCGGCCGGACGCTGTCGCAGAGCCAGATCCAGGGTATCGTCCACCTTGTGTCCAGCAGTGTCGCGGGCATCCCCACCGGCAACGTGGTGCTGGTCGATCCCAAAGGCAACCTGCTTTCCGGAAACAAGGCCATCTCCGACGACGTCATGCTCACCGCCTCCAACTACAAGCACCGGCGTAAAGTCGAAAACGAAATGGAACAGCGTATCACGTTGATGCTTGAAGAAGCGCTGGGCGCGGGCAAGGTGATTGCCCGGGTCAACGCGGATATGGATTTCGACAAGGTGGTGCAGACCGAGGAATTGTATGATCCCGATTCGCAGGTGGTGCGCAGTGAACAAACCTCGACCGAGTCGATGATCGGCACGGCCCCGCCGGGCGGTGTGCCGGGCGTGGAATCGTTACTGCCGGATGAAGAAGGAACGCCGGAGCCCGGCAGAAGCAATCCACCGACGCGCAACAACGAAAAACAGACGCTGAATTTTGAAATCAATAAAGTGGTCAAACAGACTTCACAGACCACCGGCAAAATCAAACGGCTTTCGGTAAGCGTGCTGGTCGACGGCGCAATGAACGGGGCCACCGGACAGTATGAGCCGCGCACCAAAGAGGAAATGGAGCAGTATCTCCAACTGGTCAAAACCTCCGTCGGCTTCGATGAAAAACGCGGCGACCAGGTACAGTTGGAAAATATCCGGTTCGACAAATCGCTGGATTCCCAACAGAAAGAAGAAATGGCGATTGACCGCTGGTTCGAGCGGGGCTACGAAGTTGCAAAATGGGTACTGGGTGCTATATTCGTATTGTGGTTCTTGTACAAAGTACTCCTTCCGTTGGTGCGGTGGGTGACCACCAGCGTCGAGGTGGTTCCCGGACAACTGGCCGCTCCCACGGCAGAAGAGCTGGCAACGATGGAAGAGGAAATGCGGCTGGCCCGGCAATCCCAGGAGAATGTTGAAATCCGTAAATCGGTCGGCGAGTTTGTGAACACCGATCCCAAATATGCGGCATCCATTGTCCGAAAATGGATGCGGGAACGAACCTGATTTAAATTAATTATGGCAGACCCAAAAAAATACAGCGGGCCCGAAAAGGCGGCCATCTTCCTGATGTCTCTGGGACAGGAAGGCGCGGCCAAAATTCTGGCCGAAATGGAAGAGCGCGAAATCCAGAGTATCGGCAACTACATGTCCACCATCGGCGAAGTCGAGTTGTCATCGGTGGATGAAGTCACCCGCGAGTTTTATTCCAATCTCGGCAAAGGCGGCGGAGGCCTGGGCATCTCCGGCCTGGATTTTTTAAAATCCACATTGATGCGCGCGCTCGACCCCGCCAAGGCGACCGAAATCATGAACAACATCACCACCCCCGGCGAAGACCTGGGCGGCGGACTGGATACGGTCCGCATGCTGGAGCCGAAAGTCATCGCCCTTTTCCTCACCAATGAGCATCCGCAAACTGCCGCCATTGTCCTGGCTCATCTGGAAACGGCTATCGCGGGAGCAACCCTGCGGGAACTCCCTGAGGAAATGCGCATGGAAATCGTCTACCGCCTGGCCACGCTTGAGCGCGTATCGCCGCAGGTGCTGAGAGAACTGGATCAGGCTCTGCAATCCGAATTCCGCTCCTCCGGCGCCGTGTCCGGCAGTAAAATGGGCGGGGTGGAAACCGTCGCCCAGATCATGGGCACGATAGATCGAGCCACCGAAACGTCCATCCTCACTGCAATGGATGAAGTGGACCCCGACCTCGCCAACGAGATCCGCAACCTCCGCTTTACCTTTGAAGATATTCTGAAGATCGACGACCACGGTGTTCAGATGATGCTCAAGGAAATCAGCCAGGAAGATTTACTGATTTCTTTGAAAACCGCCAGCGACGAGTTAAAGGATAAAATATTCTCCAACATGTCAGAGCGGGCCTCCACCATGCTGAAGGAAGACCTGGAAGCCATGGGCCTCACCAAGGTCACCGAAGTGGAGCGGTCCCAACAGAAAATCGTCTCCGTCGTCAAACGCCTGGAAGAAGAAGGCCGTATTGTCGTAGGCGGAGGAGGAGAAGAACTTGTATAAAGATCCCGTCACTTTCGTTCCTGACCAGCTTTCCAAAAGGCGTTCCGGAGCCGTTGAAGATTTTGCTCTGGACGATTTTGTCCGGCAAGCTCAGGCTCTCCAATCCGAATTCATTCAAGACCTGGAACAGCAGAGAATTAAAGAGGGAGCAAATGTTCTGCAGGCCAGGGAAGGCGTGGATGAAATTTTTTCCGACGCCATGCAGAAAATGAAGGACCAGGCCGAGCAGGCCGAGGAGGAAGCGCGTCAAAGGGGATACCAGGAAGGTCATGAAAAAGGCTATCAGGAAGGTGCGCAGGAAATCAGGGAGCGTTTCGAATCTTCCCTGGAAACCTTGAGAAATCTAATCGACGAATTGTCGGCTTCCCGCAGGACCCTGTACCCCCGGCTGGAGCGCGAAATGGTGGAAATGGTCACCACCCTTGCACGGAAAGTGGTCCGCGCTGAATTGAACGGAAAGGACAACGCCATCCGGGATATCGTTCGCATGGCGGTCGAATCCGCGCTGGACCGGCAATCGCTGGTCATCAAGGTACACCCGGATGATTACTCCCAACTGCAGGATTACGGTCAGGAACTGATTCAACTGTTTCACGATATCAAGAACGTATCATTCGAAACATATTCATCGGTTCCAAGCGGTAATTGTATCGTGGAAACGAACTTCGGCACCGTCGAAGCGGGGCTGAATCATCTCGACGAACACATTGAAAAAATCCTGCATCTCGCGCCCCCTGCCCCGGAGCCGCCCACTCAGCCGGACATTTCTCCTGAACCTGTGGAACCGGAAACATTGGAAGAAACTCTGGAATCGAACCAGACACCTGACTTGGCCGAACCCATAGAAACGGAGGACATACCGGAAGCGGTAGAACCAATGGATTCCGAGGAGACCGAAGAGACAGACCATCCCGACGTAACGCTGGATCTGGGTGATCCAGACATAACAGTGGAACTGGATGACCCGGAAGAATTTGCAGAGCTTCTGGATGCGAATGACATGCCGGACGCTGAAGAACCGATGGATTCCGCAGAAACCGAAGAAACGGATTATAACGAGATAATGCTGGATCTGGGTGATCCAGACCTAACAGTGGAACTGGATGACCCGGAAGAATTTGCAGAGCCCCTGGAAGCGGAAGAATCCGTTGACCCGGAGGATCCGGACGAACCGTTTGATCTGGAAGACCTGGACGAACCTGAAGTTTCCACCTGAGCCCCATTATGAACGAGCCCATTAATTTAAAGAAATATCAGTCTTTTGTCGAAACGATCTCTTTCGTCAAAAAAAGAGGGCGTGTCAGCCGGGTGACAGGATTGATTATTGAAGGTGACGGCCCTCCTGTTTCCCTGGGCAGTCTCTGCACTCTGATTTCCAATCAAAGGGACAAGACGGTCGATGCCGAGGTGGTGGGGTTCCGCGACAATAAAATACTGCTGATGCCGCTGGGAGAAATGGCCGGGATCGAGCCGGGAAGCATCATCGAATCCAAGGACGAATCGCCATTGCTCAATGTCAGCGACGGCCTGCTGGGCCGCGTTCTGGACGGTACGGGAAAACCACTCGATGGCAAGGGAGCGATTCCGCTGGGAGTCGATTACCCGATTTTCAGCACGCCCCTCAATCCGCTTGAAAAGGACCGGGTGCGGGAGCCGTTGGATGTCGGCATCCGCGCCATTAACGCATTGCTGACCTGCGGGAAGGGCCAGAGGCTGGGCATCATGGCCGGCACCGGCGTAGGGAAATCCATCCTGTTGGGCATGGCCGCACGCAACACGGCGGCGGATGTCAACGTGGTTGCGCTGATCGGCGAACGGGGACGCGAGGTCAGAGAGTTTATCGAAGAAAACCTGGGCGAAGAAGGGCTGAAAAAATCCGTCGTGATCGCCGCGGCTTCAGATCAGCCGCCATTGGTGCGATTGAGAGGCGCGTTCATCGCCCACACCATCGCCGAATATTTCCGCGATCAGGGCAAGGATGTTTTATTGATGATGGATTCAGTTACCCGGTTCGCCCTGGCCCAAAGGGAGATCGGGTTATCCGTCGGAGAACCGCCGACCACACGCGGGTTCACGCCTTCGGTCTTTTCCCTGCTTCCGAAGTTAATGGAGCGCGCCGGCACTTCCTCCGGAAAAGGAACCATTACCGGACTCTATACGGTTCTGGTGGAAGGGGACGACTTGACCGAACCCATTTCCGATTCGGTAAGGGCCATTCTGGACGGCCATATTGTGTTGTCACGGAGATTGTCTTCGCACAATCATTACCCGGCCATCGACGTGCTGGAAAGCATCAGCCGCTTGATGATCGATGTGGTTTCCAAAGAACAAAACCAGCTGGCAATGCGGTTCAAGGATATTCTCGCCACCTACCGCGAAGCGGAGGACCTGATCAACATCGGCGCCTATGCGCAGGGCAGTAATCCGAAAATCGATCTGGCCATTCAAAAATTTGAAACGTTCAACCAATTTCTGCGGCAGGACATGATGGAATCGGCCGCCATGACAGACAGCATCAACCAGCTTAAAAAGGTCATGGAGGGGGGACCATGACCTTTCGTTTTGAATCGCTATTGAGATTGCGGAAAAACGCGGAAAATCTGCAACAGCGCGCTCTGGCGGAAATGCAAATTCATTTGTACGCCCGCCAGAATGAATTGCAGAAGATGAAAGTCACCGGCGAAGAAAATGGAGCGGAACTGCAAACCCGCCTCCAGCAGTCCATTCCCGGAAGAACCCTGGGCTTGTACAGCGATTATTTCCGGTCACTGAACATTCAATCCAAAGTCTACAACCGGTTGATCGAAGAAACCGGCGCAAAAGTGAACGCCCAACGAACGGAATTGATCGAAGCGATGAGAAAGCGGCGCGTTCTGGAAATCCTGAAGGAACGTGATCTGCTGAAAAAGAAGCGCGGGATGCTGAAAGAGGAAATCGGCATGATGGATGAAATCGCCTCGACCCGATGGAAGAGGGGAAGTTTATGAAGCATTTTTCCTTTAAAACCATTACCGGATACGCTTGTGCCTGTGTCTTACTGGCCGGATCGCTGGCCTACGCCCAGAATACACCAAGCGAACTGCCGGCAGAATCCGCCCCACCAGCCCAGGTGGAACCGCCGCAACTGCCGACCCAGCCTGCCACGGTTTCTCCGGAGACACTTCGTCTCCTTGAAATGATCGAGCGCAAAAACCGGGAGCTGAAAAAACGGGAGGAGGAATTACTTCTTAAGGAAAAAAATCTTAAAGCGCTGGAAACAAAAATTCTGGGTGACCTTCAAAAAATCGAGGAAGCGCTGGCTCGAAGCGAAGAAATGGTGGGTATCAAGAAAGACCTCATCGAACAAAATGTGAAGTCGCTGGTCAAAGCCTATTCCAACATGAAGCCGGCACAAGCCGCCGCCCTTCTGGAGAGGATGGATCAGGGCATCGCCATCATTATTATTTCGCGCATGAAAAGCCGGGATGCCGGCAAAGTGCTGGGCGCCATGAACACCCGGATCGCCAAAGGCATCAGCGAAAAAATCGCCGGCAAGAAAACTGAAGCCAACTAAATTTTTCAGGCGGGTTTTCCCTGATTCTTCATTCCCTGATTCTTCATTCCCGGAACGACAATCCCAAACGACATTAAGTATTTAATGCCCTCTTCCCGCGTCATTTTCAACGGTATGATCTGATCGCGCGGCACCACCAGCATGAATCCGAGCGTCACATTCGGCAGAAGCGGAAGAAATACATTGACCAGATCCTCGCCGGTCCGGCTGACCACCTCCCCTTCTGTTTCGCAGGACACCAGCCCGATCATCCGGGACGACGGATGCGGATAATGCACCAGAACCATTTTCTCAAATGCCGACTTGTCCGGCCGTGAAATCGACTCAGCCACCTGCTTGATGGTCATGTAAACCCCCCGGACAAACGGCACCCGGTGCATTAAGTAATCCCAGGCGCGAACCAGTTGTCTCCCTAAGAAATTGGCGGTCACCAGACCCACCATAAAAATAAATATACTGATTAAAATAAATCCCAGTCCGGGAAGATGAAAATCCTCCGGCAGGGGCAATTGAAAGCGGAGAATGATCCAAGTCACCACGGGAGCCATCAGTTGGTCCAGCTTGTTGATGGCGAACGCCATCACGATATAGGTGAGGCCGATGGGAATAATCGCCAGGAGGCCAGCGATCATGGTTTGTTTCAGATAGTGTTTCAAGGCATACCCGGAAGATAAGTTTAACTTATTCTAAGCTAAGGGAGGTTTTCTGTCAAAACCGGGAAGCTGTAGGAGGTAAAACTGCGGCGGTCACCGCGAATCATAATTGCGGACCGGGTAGGGATCCATCACGCCATTTCACACAGCTTGCCGGACGAGGTTACGAGGGTAGATGCCGCCACGGCTTTTTTCTGGGATTTTTCCACGGGCTGCGGATAACGGAAAATCTTACCTTCAAAATTTCTCACCAATATTTCGCGCTCGTTGTATTCCACCACCGTATCGGGCAGAAGACGGACTTTACCGCCTCCGCCGGGCGTATCGATCACAAAGTAAGGCACACCCATTCCGGAAGTATGGCCCTGAAGACCGCGGATGATTTCCAGTCCCTTTTCAATTTTGGTCCGGAAGTGATCCGTCCCCAGAGTCATATCGGCCTGGTACAGGTAATACGGTTTAACCCGTATCTTGAGGAGTTTATGCACCAGCTCTTTCATGACCTCTACATCATCGTTCACTCCTTTAAGAAGAACGGTCTGACTGCCCAGCGGAATGCCCGTGTCGGCCAGCCGGTTGCAGGCGGTTTCCACTTCGGGAGTGATTTCAGCTGGATGATTGAAATGCAGATTGGCGTAAAGCGGGTGAAATTGTTTCAGCATATCGCACAAGGCGGGGGTGATCCGTTCCGGCAACGTGCCGGGAACTCGGGTGCCGATGCGGATAATCTCCAGGTGCTCGATTTCTCGCAGGGCACGCAAAATGCGCTCCAGTTCCTTGTCGGGAACCAGCAGAGGATCGCCGCCGGACATGATCACGTCGCGTATTTCCGTGTGCTGCGCGATGTATTCAATGCCCTGCCGCAGGGTTTCGCGCGTTACGATTCCCGGAAAACCAATCTTGCGCTTGCGTGTGCAGAACCGGCAAATGATCGGGCACTGATTATTCAGCATCAACAACACGCGGTCGGGATAGCGGTGAACCAGCTCAGGAACGGGCATGTCTTCTTCTTCATGGAGAGGATCGGTATCCAAAGATTCCTCGGAACTCAGAAAATCATCCAGCTCTTCAACCGTTGGCACCACCTGTTTCCATAAGGGATCATTCGCTTCCTTGATTTGATTCAAAAAGTAGGAGTTGATCCGAATCGGAAAAATCTCAGAAACCTTCCGGAGTTTTTCCATATATTCCTTGGATCCGGATACAAAGGGCATATCCTCCACTTTTACCGCACTATCGCTCAGTTGTTTTTGCCAGCGCTCCATAGTGAACCTTTGAATGATTGATCAGGAATGAATGGGATAAGTCTTTTTGAGATAGTCTATGATGTCATACTCATCATCGAGAACCACGTCGCCATCGACCAGCACAGGGACCTGGGTCTGACCGGATACTTCGAGGACTTCCTGCCTTAAGTGATGCGGCCACGGCACGTCAATTTTTTCAAACTCGATTTGAAGTTTTTTTAAAACATCAATAACCATGGAACAATAACCGCATCCGTCAATATTGTAAAGTTTCATCATTGTTTAATTCGGGCTCTCCGGTCCGGTTGCACAAGGCACCATGACCGCATCTGCCATTCCATGAATTTTCTTTTTATCGTGAGGACACAGGGTAGCGAGAATACCGCCCAACCGCGCCTCATTTTCTACTACAAAGTAATAGGGCGTCAACCGCGCCCGGCTCTCCATGGTATCCATGGATTGGGTCCTGGAATTCCAGTAGGCGGTTTCGATCCGCTTGCCCTTGTGGAACTCCTGCAAGATGTAAGGTTGATGCGGGAACTGCGTGAGAGCCCGGTCCAGGGTCTTGCCCCAGTCCTCGCTCGACACGTCGTGCCCCATCACCACCCCCCGGCTTCCCCACGCTTCCGGTGAAAAACCCGAGGGTTTGATCACCAGTTCCCGCTCCTTCTGAGTCAGGGAGTACAGGTTCTGCCAATCATATACATAATTCCCTTTAATCTTTAAATCGGGAATCACCGCATGGGGCGGCAACGGTCGATTGTCCAACACCCATGTATTTGGAATTAGATGAGCCAGAAGCGCAAAGGTTTCAACCCCCAGCGCTTTTTCCCACCAAGAAATGAGGGCCGGATGGTGCAACAGAGCAAAAATCAGTTTTTCCTCAAGATGTGGCTTGTAGGGCGGAGTGGTCTTTACACGGCCTTTTTTATTGCTGTACATCAGTAATTCCGCCTTGGGGATGTTTTTCAGGTCAAATAACTCGAAAAACCGGTATATCGCGTCAATGGCCACCTCGCGGCCGCCCTCTATTACAAATAATCCCTCTTCCTTGAACAAAATTTCTCGTGGATGCACCACGTAGACGGGTAACTGCCTGTTTTTCAAAACTTCTCCCAGAAACACCATCTCGCTCCAGTAATCCTGGGCCTCATCGGAAACCACAATCGCCACCGAGCACCCCTTTTCACCCGTGACGGATTCGATCATTTGGTAAAACAGTGAAGGAACACCACCCTCAGCGGCCCCGATTATATTTCTGTCTTCCCTGGAATACAGAGTCATCAATTGATCGGTCAGCCCGAAACCGCCCGGGACTGAATCCAGCTCGGTAACAGCAAATCCATCTTCCTGGACAATCACATCGGGTCGAATGATGCCCGGAAGCTGGGCCTTGAACCGCTTCATGCGGCTGTATTCAATCAGTTCCGCCGGCTTGCCCCGGTCCAGATAATCTGCCACCCAGGCAGGCGCACGGCCTTTCACGCTGTCAAAATACAATTGATTGAGCGCGGAGTAAAATTTCAGTAAATGCTGGCCGAGGTCTCGGAAAAAAGCCGCATCGTTGGGGGACAGATGAAAAGCATCGGGAGAAATACGCCAGGTGTTTTCACCGTCGCCGGCCTGCTGGGAATAAAGGCCGGATTCCATCAGAGAATTCTGAATATCGGCGCAAATGTGTTCAGGGGTGGCAATCATGGGATCAGATTAACATGAATGAGTCAGTGATTCAGAAGAACGGATTTGTCCCGCCCTATAGGGATGCAAGCGCCTCCATAAAGTTGCAAAAATCCGCTTTCTATCTTCTTAATTTCATAATGAAGTCGTACCGTGGTTTAAAACCTTTCATACGCCGTAGTAAATAATGCTATAATCCGGGTCATTATAACGCAATTGAGGCTGTTGTGAACATTCCGGACCAACCTAAGACATCTTTGAAAACTATTTCATTGTTTCCTCTGCCGAACTCCGTGTTTTATCCCGGAACCGTTCTGCCACTTCATATTTTCGAAGAACGCTACCGTCAAATGGTGGCCGACTCTATAGATTCGGGACAATGGATCGGAATGGTGCTCCTGCAACCGGGATACGAGGAGGAGTACTACAAATCGCCGGACATCAATCCCATAGGATGCGCCGGAAGCCTGGAACAATGGAACAGGCACGACGATGGCAAATACGATATCGTCCTGCGCGGGCAAAGCCGCTTCCGCATCATCCGCGAAGTGGGCGACACCCTCTACCGCCAGGCGGAAGTCGAACTGCTCCACAATGCCAACGATCAAAGCGTCGATCCTTCCTCTGAGCATTACAGGCGATTAATTGGAAATTTCCACGCCTTCACCAGTCAACTGCCGCTCGACAACGCGCAGAACGTTGAAATGGACGTTCAGGATTGCAAAACACTGGGTGAGATGGTCGACCGCGTCGCCTATTTTTTTGACCAGCAATTGAGTGAGCGGCAGCATTTTCTGGAGGAGCTGGATGTCCTGAAACGTTATCAGAAAATCGGAGAATTGATCGACCTCAAAAAACGCATCGTCCATCAATCAGCCCTCTTCGCCAAGAAGGGCTTTGACTCCCGCTTGAACTGAGCAGGGGGCATAAACCTCTTTTTAGAATACTTCCCGCCTTTTTTACGCTCTGTGATAAACTTCGGTTTTCAACGACATACACAGAGAATTCCCGTTACAGCTTATGGATCAGGGTACCTGGAAAGGCATAAAGGATACACAAAAGCAGAGGATCATCTTGATTCTGATCATGACCGGCGTTGCCATGGTGATGACCTTTACTGCCATTTCACTTCTCTATCAAACTGCATATGAGGAGGAAAAATCCAGGCTGGTGGAAGTCGCACAAAGTCAGGCCCGGTTAATGGAAGCCGTGGCACGATTCGATATGCAATACAGCCATAATTATCCTGAAGGAACTGAGGCCGCCACTCTCAGTCAATTTATTGAAGCTCACAAAAAGTTTGAAGGATTCGGAACTACCGGTGAGTTCCTGCTGGCACGCAAAAAAGACCAAACAATAGAATTTATACTGAGTCATCGTCACTCCGATTTACGCATTCCCCAATCCCTGCCCTTGGATTCTCCACTGGGGCTTCCCATGCACCGGGCACTGGAAGGACAATCTGGAACCATGGTGGGACCCGATTACAGGAATGTGAAGGTCCTGGCGGCTTATGAGCCGATCAAGATATTAAATCTGGGACTTGTGGCTAAAATAGACCTGGAGGAAATTCGCAAGCCGTTTTACAAAGCGGGATTCATCACCTTAGCGATTGCCTGCGCCGTTATATTAGTGGGCATCCTGCTATTCTGGCGATTCACCAATCCCATGGTCGAGGAAATCACCGCTTCCCGGGGACAACTCAGAAATCTGGCTCAACGCATTCAAACCATCAGAGAAGAAGAGAAGGGACGTATTTCCAGAGCGGTACACGACGAGTTGGGACAACAATTGACGGCAATTCAATTGGAGTTGAACTACCTGGAAGAAGAGCTGGAAACCGGAATGGAATCACAACAAAAAAAGGAGTCCTTTCAATGCATTGGAACCATGGTGGACAATACCATTCAGGCGGTTCAGCGCATTTCTACCGAACTCCGCCCCCAGATATTAGACGTCTTTGGATTAGGAGAAGCCATTCTCTGGCAGACTAATGAGTATCAAAAACGAACAGGAATTCATTTCGAATGCTCGGGAGTGGACGACAAGGTTCCTCTGAGTAAAGAAAAAGCCATCACAATGTTCCGTGTATTTCAGGAAACCCTTACCAATATTTTCCGCCATGCCAAGGCCAATTTAGTTATCATTCATTTATACCGTGATAACGGAAACACCATCTTAAAAGTGCGTGACAATGGAATCGGAATCTCATCTGAAAAAATCAACAGCGCCAAATCCATCGGCTTGCTGGGCATCCGGGAACGTTTGCTTGTGTGGGGCGGAACCGTTCATATAGAAAGTAAGCCTGGATCGGGAACCACTGTCATCGCAAAAATTCCAGCGGGAGATTTGTAATGCCCAGCGATCCGAAAATTAAAGTATTCATCGCAGACGATCACGATATTGTCCGGCAAGGAATTGAGAAGGTTCTATCCCGCGCCAAGGACATCCTCATTGTTGGGGAGGCATCAAACGGCAATCAGGTTCTGGAAAGAATTAAGCAGCTGGACGTGGATGTTCTTCTCATGGACGTCGAAATGCCGGAAAAAACAGGCTGGGATGTCCTGGCGGATTTAAAAGTCATTAAACCCCATCTGCCCGTCATCATACTGAGCATTTTTCCCGAAGAACACTACGGTCCCCGATTCATCAAAGCCGGAGCGGCTGGTTACCTCAATAAAGCCAGCAAACCAGCCACTCTTATGGAAGCCATTCGTAAAGTGAATCAAGGTGGGAAATATGTCAGTCCCAGGTTGGCGGATCTTCTGATTCAGGACATGGGGCGTAACACAGGCGAAAAACTCCATGACAAACTTTCCACCAGGGAGTTCCAGGTATTCTGCCGGATTGCAGGCGGAAGGAAATTAAAAGACATTGCAGAAGAACTTTCTTTAAGCATCACCACAGTGAGCACCCATCGCGCACGTATCCTGGAAAAAATGGACCTTAAAACCAATGCCGACCTGATTCATTACGCCATCAAACATGGCCTGGTCTCCTAATCCCGCCTGAGATCACTTTAAATTCATACACTTACCAGAATCCTTGTCGTATTTATTCGACCCGGTATCGAAACAAAACACACTATAAAAATCGCAATCCAGACGATATTACTCTTTCTCCCAATATCATATTTTGAAATCAAGAAAAGCCGCTTTGCTCAAAGGCGGAATTATTTTTCAAGAGAGAATAATTGGGAGAAGACGATATGAAACTCAAAACACTGTTAACTGCTTTTGTATTCTGGATGGTCTCACTCACAGGCCCCGCTATGGCCGATGTTAACCTTCAGTTCATGGACCTGGTCCAACCGGTTAAAAAAACCGGGCAGATTTCAGGCTCGGTAAAAAGCTGCTCGGGAAAATTTGAACCACAGGGTCTGATTGTCCATATCCCTAATATATCGATTTCCACCAAACTGGGATCCAGCTCGCAATTCAAACTCTTATCCGTTCCTGCTGGAAACCATACCCTGGTTTTTGAACATGAGGATCGAGTCCTCTATTCCATGAAAAATGTAACCGTTCGCCCCAACATGCAAACCGCACTGGAAGACGTTACTGTTTGCCCCGATAACGACGGCGATGGTTATAACCTCATGGCGGATATGGATGACACCAATCCCGCAATATATCCCGAGGCCCGGGAAATTTGCGACAAAGTGGATAATAACGGCAACGGCGTGGTGGATGAGGGCTGTTCCTACCGGAAATGTCCTAAAGGTGGCAGATTATGCCTGAGCAACTGGAATAACAGCAACCGCATCATGCGCGCAACCAAGCAACCCTTGATGCAGCCCGGCAAGGTTGAACAACCTTCCTCGGCATTAACACAGAAACTTGACAACTAACCTCCCTTGGTGCAAGCCTGCGGTTGGTACATTTGCCAGCCGCAGGCTTTTTCCAAATTTATCTACATTAAATCTTTCCATTCCTGAAAAATCATTTCCGTCCCGTTAGTCCGCCATAAGCGATTCCCGAGAGCTCGACCATATCCTTCTTCCAGGTGGCCAGGTCGCTTGCCTTGAAATCGAATTTAATGGGAAAGGGTTACAAAATTTTTGAATCGAACAATCTTCCAGCCCTGCAGGGCTAACAGGTATCCGTTACCCAGAAACACCACCAGAACCAGAAACAGTTCCAGTTGATTCAGCAAAGACAACACCACCAGCGCCATGGTGTTGGTACAGACGCATAACGGACCCATCCGGGTGAGAAAGGTTTTGTCTGCGACCCAACGCTCACGGTGTTCATCACTTTCCTGACAGCCCGCCACCTTGCGGCTGAAACGGTCCAACGTCGCGATCAGGGAATCCTGCCAGCCGTAGGCCATGTTGTGAAACCTCTGCAGAAAATAAATCGTTGCGGACATCTCTCCCGCTTCCACCCTCCTGAGGTCTCTCTCCGTTACCGATTCATCCATCCGGTTTTTCTCGTACGACCCCACCCAGTCGGTATATCCGACGTAATAATACACCCAGTAACTGCATTGCAGGAGACTGCTCACCAGGGCCAGCCCGCCCAACACCCAGATAAACCCGGGGTGTGAAGAAGCCTCCGCCAGACGAAAAGTAATCGCGCCATAGACCAACACGGAAACAACAAAATCAGAAAACGAATCGAGAAAACGGCCGAGGCGCGATTCCTCCCCTCTCAGACGCGCCAGGCTTCCGTCGACGTTATCCAAAAATAGTTTTCCATACAGGAACACTGCGCCCCACACCAGCGCCGTCTTTATACCCGACACATAAAATGCGGCGGACACCAGGCCCATCACCAGCGCAATCCAAGTAATCGTATTAGCGGAAACCGGCAGTGGATACAACAGGCGCACCGCCCAGCGGTTGGGAAAATACCAGAGCGTGTTCACATCGAAGAAGCGGCAGGCCTTCGGTAACTTCTCTATTCTGTCGAGGTCAATGGAATCGGCCATGGAGGGTCTCCCGGCGTCAGCAGATGCCGCATATTTTGCAGGTGGCAGTGTCGCAGACCGGCGTGTGCTTGTGGCGCAGGGCGCGCTGGTAATCCTGCCAGAGAAATTTCGGGAAGTACCCGTGATCGATAATGTCCCACGGCAGGTGGTCGTCCTTTTCAAATTGACGGTACACAGCATGATCGGGATGCGGCTCGGCTTTCTGCAATGCGGCTTTCTCATCATGGCCGTTGACCAGATACTCCTGAAAGAAAGACAACACCCGCCGGTCGCCGCGCGAAAGATACGTCTGGAGATAGCCTTCGTTGGGCGACCCGAAACTGAGTTCGATATTCGGTAATTTGCCCAGTGCCTTGCGCACTTTCATGAACCGCTTCTTCAATACCGAAACGCTTTCCATCGGGTGCCACTGAAACGGCGTCCCCGGCTTCGGCACCAGCGGACTCAAACCGATGGTCACCGATCCGATGTTGCCGCGCGCACGGCAGGCCTCCACATATACCTTCTGGACCTTCTCGATCAGGCGGATGAACTGATCGATGTCGTCATCCGTTTCCGTCGGCAGGCCGATGATCGAATAGATTTTAAGATGCAGGATGCCCTTCTCGGTCAGGAAACGGCACTTGTCGATAACGAAATCATCGCTCGCCGATTTGTTGATGACGTCGCGCATGCGCTCCGACGGCGCATCAATGGCCACGGTCACGGTTTTTTGTCCGCTCTTAATGATGAGGTCCACCAGCTCGTCGGTCAGCGTTTCCATGCGCAGGGAGGAAAACGAAAGCTTTTTATCTTCGGCCACCAGCCGGCGTGCCAGGTTCACCAGTTCGGGGTGATCGGTCACCGACGGTCCCACCAGCCCGATGGTCGACGCTTCCCTCCCCTGGGCAACCAGTACGCGCGACAGGGATTCGTATGTTTGCGTCAGATCCGGTTCGCGCGGCGGGCGATAAATGAATCCTGCCGTACAAAAGCGGCACGCCCAGATGCACCCGCGCGTCACCTCCATCAACGCCATGTCCTTGAACGCGGTCGCCTCCTCGTGCAGTTCCGAATGCGTGCACAACTCCGGCGAACCCTCCGGAACCCAGTGCCGCTCGACGCGCTCCGGGGCAAACGCTTCAGCCTGGAGTGCCGTTTGACGTTCGGCCTCATACACCGGCTGGTAATACTGCGGTACGTAAATGCCCGGCTGTTGCGCCAGGTCCTTTAACAATTCACGTGGATCGTGCCATTGGGATTGGGTGACGTGATGAAAAAACCGTTCCGCCATCCCCTCCCCCTCTCCAATGAAGCACAGGTCGAGAATATCCGCCAGCGGTTCCGGGTTGATGAACAACGCCGACCCCCCGGCCACCACCAGCGGGTATTGCGGTCCGCGCTGTGTGCGGTCCAGCGGAATGCCGAAATAATCGAGAATCAATACCGTATTGAGATAATCCGGCTCGAAGGAAATGGAGAACGCTATGAGGTCGAAGTCCAGCGGCGGACGGCCCAGATCGTGCGAGCGCAGTTGGTCCGACTTCAGGTTTGGCGTGGCCGGGTCCCATCCCGGCGGCAGGCTGAAGCGGTCGCAGGTCACCCCGTCGATGGCGTTCAGCAGGGAATAAACCCTCTGGAAGCCGAGATTGGCCAGCGCCACCTCACTGGTGCTGGGATACACCAGCAGAACGCTAACCGGGCGCGTGGCGCCGGAAACCTCGCTTAATTGTTCCTCAACAGACGTTTCCATCATATAATCAAAAAATTAATAGGATTAATCATCATACTCCAAATTCTCCTGATGAACCAGAGCATGCGGCCCTTATGAACGCGAATTCACCTCCATCCGACCCCAACGAACGGATGAAATCTTACCTGCAGAAAATCGCGGCGGGCCCTAAACTGAGCAAGGACCTCAGCCGCGACGAGGCGGAGGATGCCCTGTCCCTCATTTTAAACGATAAGGTGTCGACCGAACGCGCGGCGGTGTTCCTGATCGCCGCCCGCATGAAACTGGAAACCCTGGAAGAAAATATCGGCTACTGGAAAGCGCTCAATGCCACCACCGTCACGCAAGAGATCCAGTTTGAAAAACTGATACAGGTTGCGGAGGCATTCGACGGATTTGAGCGGACACCCATCTTTACCTTTTACACGATTCCCCTGCTGGCGGAACTGGGCCTTCCCGCCTACGGACACTCCGCCCTGCCCCTGCCGCCTAAATTCGGCATCACTTGCGAGGACCTGCTGGTGAATCATTATGGGGTTTCACCCGACCAGACCTTTGAGCAGAGAAAAACGCTGATCGAACAATTCGGTTTCGGTTATCTCAGCACGCGGCAGAGTCATCCCAGGCTGGACGCACTGAAAAATCTGCGCGCGGAAATCGTGAAGCGTCCCATGCTGGCAACCATGGAGAAATTGCTGATGCCGCTGAAAGCCAGATCCAACTACCTCGCCACCAATTACTTTCATCCGGGTTATGAAGAATCCATGCTGGCCGCCGCCGCACTGGGCGGATGGGACATCGCCGTGGTCGGCAACGGGATGGAGGGATCGACACTTTATGGCGTGCACAAGACCGCCAAACTGTTCATCCATCTGAACAAAGTGGGCGTGCAGGAGAAACAGCTGGATGCCAGCCGCGAGATGGACGCCTCCACCGCTCAACAGATTCAGGACGCGTTTACAGCGTTGAAAGAAATCCCCGCCAGCCGGGAGACCGTGGCCGAACTTGGCGAACAGGCGTTACAGGGCAAAGGCGGACCCGCCGCACCCCTCATCGCCTGGCAAGCCGCGACACTCGGCTACCTCTTCGGCCGCTTCCCGGACGTACCCAGCGGATACGAAACCGCTCATCAAATACTCATGTCTGGCAACTGTTACCAAAATTTGATGCGTTATTTGAGGGAGTGTAAATAATTTATGACTCAAGACCGCATTGATTTCGAAAAAGACATACTTGGTCTTTCACTCGCTCTATTGGATAAATTCAAAGACGACCTAATTGGATCTGGAATTACTCGGAGAAGAACCAAATTGAAGAGAAATCAAACGGGGACTAAATATTTATCCGAGATTCAGATAGAGCTTTGGGACGAGTACGACCTTGTAGGCATTGAAGAATATTTTGTTTGGGAGGGAGAAAAGCCAAGCTCAACCAAAGAAGATTTAAAAGAGTGGATTGAAGAATTTTTGAGGGACCTAATCGAAGAAAGAAAGAAGATAAAATAGAAAAGCTCAGCTCTCTATCTCTTCTTCAACATCGGTTCGAGGTGGTGGAAGACGGTCTGGGTGACGATGGTGTAACCGTTGGCGAGGGGATGGACGCCGTCGGGTTGGGTGAGTTCGGGATGCGCGGCGACGCCTTTCAGAAAGAACGGGAGGAGTTCAACCTGATACTTCTCTGCCAGCAGGATAAACGACTCGCGAAACTCTTTACTGTACTCGGCGCCGAGGTTGGGGGTGATCTCCATCCCCGCCAGCAATACCTTCGCGCCTTTCTTCTGGCAGATTTCGATGATGGTTCCCAGGTTTTTGCGCATCTCGCTGATCGACAGACCGCGCAGGCCGTCGTTGGCTCCCAGTTCGATGATGACGATCTCCGGCTCATGCTGGAGCACCCAGCCAATGCGCGCCGCGCCGCCCGCCGTGGTATCGCCCGACACCCCGGCATTGACCACCTTATAATGATAGCCCTTCTCATCCAGCAATTTTTGCAAACGGGCGGGATAATTTTCACTCGGGCCCACCATGAATCCGGCGGTGAGGCTGTCGCCGAAGGCAAGAATCACCGGCCTGTCTTTCCCCGCGGCCATTCCCAATGAAGCATTCATTAAAATCACTCCGAGTAAAAACCCGGAAAAAAGGTTTGTCATAAGGCGCCGGACTTTGCAACAATGATTCATAAGCCTGTACCCATGGAAAACTGATGATCGAAATCCGACAACTCACCAAATCCCTGCATGGCGGCGGCCACCGGGTGGACATACTCACCGGCATCGACCTGACCGTCCCCGACGGCCAGTTCGTCGCGGTGACCGGCCCTTCCGGAAGCGGCAAGACCACCCTGCTCAGCCTGATCGCCGGGCTGGATTCTCCCACCGGCGGTTCTATTATCGTCGATGGCGAGGATATCACGAAACTTAACGAAGATGAACTGGCTCTTCTACGCGGCAGGCGGTTCGGATTC
>JAOUPX010000136.1 GCA_029879645.1 Nitrospinota bacterium | reverse complement strand
ACAAAGAAATCAGTAAAACGGAGAAAAGGAACCGGATAAGTTTCACGACATCACTTGCCTTCTAAAAACTCTCTCATCTCAGGAGAGCCGGCGAGGTGGATGGGAGTGACCCCGGGCTGGCGGGTGAACGGGTCGAGGCCTTCGGCTTTGACATCCGCGCCTTTGGCGAGGAGCAGTTGGGCGATGCCTTTCTGGCCGCTAAGGGCGGCGTAGTGGAGCGGCGTCAGTTTCAGGTTGTCGCGGGCGTGGATGTCCGCCCCTTTTTCAATGAGCAGGCCCGCCATCGATTCCGGCCCGAACTGCGACACGAAATGCAGAGGCGTTTTCCCCCAGGAATTTTCCTTCGCGTTGAGCTCTGCACCGTGCTGGATGAGCAGTTCCGCTACGTCTCCCTGCACCAGCTGGGTCGCCAGGTGAAGCGGGGTGAAGGCTTCGCGGTCTTTCGCATTCACATTCGCGCCTTTTTCGATAAGGTGGCGCGCTATCGGCGCGAATCCCCGGTTGACCGCCCAGTGCAGGGCGGTGCGCTGGAAGCCGTCTTTCGCATTGATGTCCGCGCCGGACTCGATCAGGCCTTTCACCTGCGTCAGGTTACCCATCTTGGTGGACTCGTGCAAATAGGTTGTCTCCTGCGCCGAGCAGGCGGCGAGGAATAAAGCCAGGCACAATCCCAAAACCTGCAATTTATCCACCGATGAACACAGATAAACACCGATAACAGATTGCTTTATTTTCTTATCCTTTGATCCTGTCAAAACCAACCTCGCCTCAGCCCTCCCCCATGGAAAGGGAAGGAGTTATTTTTATTCGCCCCGCGCGGAGCGGTCAGTGTTCATCTGCGCCTAAATCCCCTACTCCTTCTTCAAAGGAGACCTTTGCGTAACTGGTTACTCTAATAACAAACTACAATTTCCTATCATGTCCGAACAGAGGAACAATCATGAGAACCCCCTCATCCTAACCTTCTCCCACCAGGGGAGAAGGAACCTTACGACTCCCTCTCCCTTGATGGGAGAGGGCTGGGGTGAGGGTGGCTTCCTCAGTATTACCTTTTAATATTTTTCGCAAAGCCCTCCTTTATAAAGGGGAGCTTATGGTTTTGTTGCCGGGCCCGGCCCGGTGGTGCGGGTGATGAACTCTTTAATCTTATCAAAATAAGCACTGCCGCCGATAAAAACCGTGTTGTTGTGCCCGGCTCCGGCGATGGCATAAAATTCCTTCGGTTCGGCGGCCGCCTTGTACAGTTCCCTTCCCAGGGTAAAGGGAATGATTTTGTCATGGGTGCCGTGCATGAGCAGTTTGGGAATTTTTAATTGGGAAACGTAATCCTGCGTGTTCAACTCCGAGCTGATGATCCATCCGGGAACAAAGGGAAGCATTTTATCCGCCATGTCCACGGCGTTGGTGAAGGTGGATTCCAGGATGAGTCCCGCTGATGGATTTTTGGAGGCGGTGTAGGCCGCGAACGCGCCGCCCAGCGACCGGCCGAAGATAATCAGGGAATCGGCCGACACCCCCGGCTGAGCCAGGAACGTGTCATACGCCGCCTGCGAATCCCGCCGGAGTCCCTCTTCGTCGGGGTCGCCATCGCTCCGACCATAGCCGCGGTAATCGAAAATGAAAATGTTCAGCTTGAGGTGGTGCAGGAGAAAAATATTTTCGAGGCGGTGGGACAGGTTACCGGCATTGCCGTGAAAGAACAGGAAGTTCGCCACCGCTTCTTTGTGGGGAACGTACCAGCCATGCAGTTTAACGCCGTCCTCCGCGTCGAACCAGACATCCTGAATCGGAATCGGCATCCCGGCGGTATCCCATATACCCACAGGATATTTTGCAGGCTGAAAAATGATTTTATTTTCGCATCCAACCAGCAGAACGACGAACAACGCCAGCAGAATGATCAGGCCTGCGAGAGTTTCTAAAATAGTTTTCCTCTTCATGTGGCGGCGTTGGCCTTCTTAACCTTCACCTTGAGCCCGTTGACCTTTTCCACCACCACCTTTTCCCCTTCGGCGATGGTGCCGTCACATTCGGCTTTCCACAACTCGCCGTGGACGTACACACTGCCTTCCGGGTCGAGCGCTTTTTTCACCACGCCGGTTTCGCCCACCAGCCCTTCCGCGCCGCTGATTGCTTTAATAGCGGCGGATTTCGTGGCCAGGTACAGGGTGCCCAGCGCGATGAGAACAGTGGTCGCCAGCGTCGGGTACAGCACCGAACGGGAAATCTGCATGGCGGGATCGTCGGTGTCGATCAGCATGAGCGATCCAAGGAGAATGGAAATGACCCCTCCCGCGGACAGGAGACCAAACGTCGGGGTGTTCAATTCGGCGATGAACAGGATGCCGCCCAGCAGGATGAGTAACAGGCCCGCGTAATTGATCGGCAGGGTCTGCATGGCGTACAAGGCGAGGATCATGCTGATGCCGCCCAGGATGCCGGGCAGGATAAGGCCGGGGTTGGACAACTCGAAGTACAATCCTACCAGGCCGATCATCATCAGGATGTAGGCGATGTTGGGATCGGAGATGGTGTCCAGAATATTTTCGCGCGGCGACATTTCGCGATGCACGATTTCCTTGCCTTTGGTCGCCAGCGTTACCTTGGCGTCGTCGCCCATTTTGATTTCGCGACCGTCGACCGCCAGCACCAGCGCCTCGACATTGTTGGCAATCAGGTCGATGACGGCCAGCTTTTTGGCTTCCTCTGCGGAGATGGAAACGCTTTTACGAACCGCCTGTTCGGCCCAGTAAGCATTGCGTCCGCGTGCTTCGGCGAGAGAACGGATATAAGCCGAGGCGTCATTAAGAATTTTTTCTTCCATGGGAGAGGGTTCTTTCGGGTCGCCTTCCTTGCCTCCACCCATGAGATTGACCGGGTGGGCCGCGCCGATATTGGTGCCGGGCGCCATCGCCGCAATATGCGAGGCGATGGTGATGAAAGTTCCCGCCGAGGCGGCTCGGGATCCGCTGGGCGCAACAAACGTCGCCACGGGAATCTTCGAACTTTGGATCGACTTGATGATCTGACGCATGGATGTATCGAGCCCGCCGGGTGTATCCATGCGGATAACAATCAACGCTTCCTGGGCGGCGTTGGCACTTTCTATTTCCGTACTGACGAACTCCGCCACTACGGGGTTGATGGCGCCGGAGATTTCGACCACCACCACCCGGTCTGCCGCCCACGCCGTGGAGGACAACAAAAGAAAACCAATCGTGCCTACCAGAATCCATTTTTTCCAGAACATAAGCCCTCTGGCATAAAGTATCGAATATCATTATTTTTTCAGACCCGATACGCAAAGTCAATCGGATTCGCTGGTCCATAAAGGCAATCCGCCATTGCGATTTATTTTAATTCATCCACCTTGTGAATGATGATAAACTAAACGGATTGATTATCGCCAGCCAAGAGAATTCATGGATTATAAAACCGTATTTATCGTCGATCCCATCAAGGGTGAGCGCCTGCAGTTGGCCAAGTTCCTGAAACAGGAGAAAATCACCATTGCCACGTTCGTCAAACTGACGGACTGCTTCAAGAAGAGCAACCCGCTGAAATGCGATGCCGTGATTTATGTCCTGCGCCCGGGCCGTGCCGAGATGAAAGCGCTCCAAAAGGTAAATCAACGCGAAAAAAATATTCCCTTCGTGATTGTGTCCTCCCTGGATGCACCGGAAATCAAACTGGACGAGTGGAAGAAGAAAGGATTCAAATCCATCGACCTGGCTTTCAATAAGGAAAAAACCAAGGAAATCACCTATAATTTGATATCACCCGACGGTCCGGTTCCCGAACGCAAACCCCTGGAGCCGATTCCCATGCCCTGATGGCATGAAACCGTCTCTCACAAATCAATGACACTATGACTTCCCCTTTGCCTCAAACACGCGCAGTAAAAATCGGTCCCCTGGTTGTCGGAGGATGCAATCCTATTGTGGTCATCGCCGGGCCCTGTGTGATCGAATCGGAAAAACATGCGCTGACAACAGCCGAACACCTGAAACGCACCTTTGCCGATGCGGGAATCCCCTTCATCTACAAATCGTCCTACGACAAAGCCAACCGGTCATCCATCAAATCGTATCGCGGCCCCGGCATCAAGGAAGGCTTGAGAATTCTGCAAAAGGTTAAAGAGGAATTAGATGTTCCGGTCTTATCCGACATCCATAAGGAAGAGGAAGTCGACCCGGCGGCGGAGGTATTGGATGTTCTGCAAATTCCGGCATTCCTGTGCCGGCAGACCGACCTCGTCGTCAAGGCCGCGAAAGCGGGTAAACCGCTCAATGTGAAGAAGGGTCAGTTCCTCGCGCCGTGGGACATGAAAAACGTGGTGGATAAAATCAAGGAATGCGGCAACGAGGACATCATGCTCACCGAGCGGGGCTTCATGTTCGGATACAACAACATGGTGGTCGATATGCGGTCACTGGTGCTGATGCGCGAGTTCGGCTACCCGGTGGTGTTCGACTGCACCCACAGCCTGCAACTGCCCGGAGGACAGGGCACCACCTCCGGCGGACAACGCGACCTGGTGCCGCACCTGACACGCGGCGCGGTGGCGGTGGGATGCGATATGCTGTTCATGGAAGCCCACCCCGATCCCGACAACGCGCCGTCCGACGGACCCAACATGCTCAGGTTCGATACGCTCCCCGCTCTCTTGCAACAGATCAAGGATCTGGACCAGCTTCGCCTGAAATAAAATTTTCTTTTCGATACACACAGCAACACCCTATTCACCACAGAGGGCACAGAGGCCGCAGAGAAAACCTGAAAAGGGAATTATCACTAAACCTCCTCCCCTTGGTAAGGGGAGGACTGAGGTGGGGTTATTAATTACCTCCCCTGTATCCCCTCCTTGGCAAGGAGGGAAAATTTCCATGAATATCTATATTAGGCGTTTCAGTTTCATTCTATTAGGGCTCGCCGTATTACCTGTATCAACGCTGGCGGAGAAATCGGGTGCGTGGAAGCTTCTGCCGCCGACGCCCACCGCCCGCACCGAAGTAGCGGTCGTCAACCATCAGGACAAAATTTATCTCATTGGCGGATTCACGCCCAAAGGCATCACCGATCAGGTCGAGGTGTACGACCCGAAAACAAAGGACTGGTCGAAAGCCGCGGCCCTTCCCCGCCCTTTGCACCACACCACAGCGGTCTCCACAAGCGGTAAAATATATGTGGTCGGTGGGTTCTCGTCAGGCATGTGGACGCCGGTGAATACCGTTTATGCCTACGATGCGAGTACAAATGAGTGGACGGAACAGACGCCGATGCCGACCGAGCGCGGCGCGCTGGCGGCGGGAGTCATCGACGGCAAAATCTATGCGGTTGGCGGCGCCCTTAAAAAACTTTTCCGTCTCCGAAACAGCGATGCCAATGAAGTGTATGATCCTAAAACCAATACCTGGAAACAACTTGCCCCCATCCCCACTCCGCGCGATCACCTGACCATATCGGTGGCCAGCGGATTGCTCTATGCCATAGGCGGACGCGTCAACGTCGACTACAACGACAATCTCACCGCCAACGAAGCCTATGACCCCAAGAGCAACCAGTGGCAATCGCTCGCGCCTCTGCCGACGGCGCGCTCCGGTATCACTTCGCAAACGGTGAAGGGAAAGATTTACGTGTTCGGCGGCGAATCGGGCAAGGGTACCTTCAACGAAAACGAAGCCTACGACCCAAAGAGTAACCAATGGTCCGCTCAGCCGCCCATGCCGAAATCCTGCCACGGTCTGGGTTCTGCGGTGGTGGATGGCTACATTCACTTATTGAACGGCGGACCTCAACCCGGCGGAGGCGGCAGCACTTACCATCAAGTGTTCAGGCCGGAATGAAAAATTACCTGCGGCGGTTCGCCGCTTACCGGCAGTTGGATTCGATAATTTCGTGCGGGTTGGCGTTGGTTTTGCACAGGTAAGATTCTTCTTCTCCATTTTTATAGGACGTCTGCTCGGCGCGCAGGGAATAGACTACCACTTCGTTATGAAGCGCATGGGCGGCTCTTTTCGCGGCGACATGGTTGATACGGGCGAAGTTTCGTGGCGGGCTGTGCCAGCCGACCAACACGTTATGTCCCTCAAACTTCACCCAAGCCACCTCGGGAATACCATGCAGATAGGTCAACGCTTCGTCCAGCACCTGCCAGGCAGGCCGCTTATCGAGAGCCTGTGATTCGGCGGCTGTCAAAAGTCCCACGCCGCATACAAACACCATCAAAATTTTTCTAAGCATTCGTCACTCCTGAATCCATTGTGATACATATACCGTTAAATTTGCCGTGGCCTGCTTGGCGTTCTTGCCAAGATCGATCATGCCCTTGAGGTCGCCGGGATGTGTGAGGATATGCCACCCGGCTTTCAATTTCGATACGTCGCCGTCTTCCGCCACCAGATGCGAACAGTCGATCAACTCCTGATCCGCCGTGTCGGTAATGCACCGAACGGATACGAAGGGCAGATGGCGTGTTCGGGCATCCTCGGCCAGAGCATAGGTTTCCATATCCACTGCCACGGCACCATATTGTTCTTTCAATGATTTTTTTTCCAGCGGCGTGGCCACCACCTCATCGACCGTCAACAAGGTTCCGCGAAGCGCTTCCGGCATATTACTTAAAATGTCCGGATCGAACGAACAGGTTTCCCTCGTTTCATAGTAAATCACGTTATCCG
>JAOUPX010000053.1 GCA_029879645.1 Nitrospinota bacterium | reverse complement strand
AGGTTCGAATCCTCTCACCCCGACCAATTAACCGCCGCAGGCAACTTTGATCGAAGTTGTCTCCGGCGGTTTTTTTTGTTGAACGGCAAAAGCACCGGGGCTGGTTTTAAGAATAACGGATGAAGGGCCGTTTTGGGCGGGTCGCAGGTACAGGCAAACCTCTGCTTTCCGCCCGGTCCCGCCTATGCGAACAATCCCTCAAAAGTTTGATCGGTGGTTTTCGGGAATTTGCCGCAAAACCATGGGGATAGCCGGACCGGGGCTGAAATCATTTGGCCCTTTATTTTCAATAAACTAGAGACTATTTGCTTGTTTTCTTACCGGTTTGGTGTATTGTGAGGATAAAATCAAGATAATAGAGATGCCTTTTTGGCACAGCCCGCCCGAGCCGGTTTGCTGGGTTCCACGTTCGCGGTTTCCTGTCAAAATTTCATTTCTCCCTAGGGGAATTCAGTCAACGGGAAAACCTTGAAGTCCGCCCGCGCATCGCAGTTTACAACCGGCGCTTTCATTTTGCTTTCCGCACAACTTATTCTCTGGCTCAAGTCGGCAAACTTTCCTGTTTGATGGAATTTTGGTTTTTAATTAAATTTATTATTTTTTTAAGGTGAAACTATGATCAGGAATTTGAAACGGGTATCGGTACTTTTAATGGCGTGTGGATTCATGGTGGGCGGGCTGATGGTCTGGGCCTCTGCTGTTTTGGCCGACGACCGGGCGGCCAAAGACGGCGATACGGTGGCTATCCATTACACGGGATCGCTGGAGGACAAAACAGTTTTCGACAGTTCAGAAAACCGGGAACCCCTGGAATTCACAGTGGGTGATAAGAACCTTATCGCCGGCATGAACAACGCCGTGCGCGGGATGAAAGCCGGCGAATCGAAGACCGTGTCCATTCCGCCGGAAGAAGCCTACGGCCCTTACAGTGAAAAACTGTTGTTCGAAGTGCCAACCAAGAACCTGCCGCCGGGAGTGAAAGCCGGTACGCCTTTGAGGGATCCGGAGGGCAACATGGTAATGGTGAAGGAAGTGAATGGCGAAAAATCGGTTCTGGACGCCAACCATATTCTGGCCGGCAAAACCCTGATCTTCGACATCAAACTGGTCAGCATAAGCGATGCTCCACCTGCGGGTACGCATCCGCACGCGGAGTAATTTGAAGTGTGATTTAACTTCCACTCGGCAGTAACAGCGACATGCAGAAAAAGGATCGGGGAGCTATCCCTGATCCTTTTTTTTATTGGATGTGGTTTATTTGGATGGCTTGGCGCAACGGAAGCCGGTGCCTTCGGGCCGCAGTTGAAAGTGTGAGTCCCGGCGGTTGGAGGTGCGCAGTTCGCCGGCGTGCTGGTTCCACGCGCCGCCCCTGTACACCTTGTTGGTGATGGTCTGCGCACCGATGCAACCCACCCGCATGCAGGCCTTCAAATCCGGGCGGGGTCCTGGCGGATCCTGTTCCGGACTGGTCTGATAATAATTCTCCCCGACATCCATCCAGTCCCGAACCCATTCGCTCACGTTGCCTGCCATGTCGTGCAGGCCGAAGGGATTGGGCGGGAACGATCCCACCGGCGCGGTATGCTTGAATCCATCGTTGACGCGGGGTTCGCGGATATTCAATGCGCAGGCGCTGTCGCAGAAGTTGGCTTCTTTTCCAGAAACCATGGGCCCCCAGTAAAAGGGCGTGGTGGTTCCGGCGCGTGCGGCGTATTCCCACTCCGCCTCGGTTGGCAGGCGCATGCCGATTTTTTTACAGTAATCGCTGGCCTCGTCCCAGGTGAGGCTGTCGACGGGGAGGTCCGCCCCGACATGCTGGGAAGGATTGCTTCCCATCACCGCCTGAAAATTTTTCTGCCGCACTTCGTACTTGCCCATCTGGAATGACGAAATACAAACCTTGTGGACCGGGCGTTCGTCCGGCTCGCCTTGATCATTACCCATTAGAAAACAACCGGCGGGAATCGTGACCATTTCCTCTTCGGCCCCGGCATGGTGGACAGAAATGATGCTTTTCTGTATTTCAGCCTGGAGCGCCAGCGCCTGGTCCCGCGTAGCGGCCGGGATGCCTTTATATTGAACCCGGGTTTTGCTTTTCGGCAGGAGTTTCATCTTGCCGGTCTTCATGAAATACACGCGGTAGTGCGGAACCGATTTCTGCTCTTTACTCCGGACAAAGGATTCTGAGTACTCATTTTCCTGATCGTCGGACGCAACCACAACCATTACGGTTTCATCCACCAGTTCCGCTTCGTGCGGGTTGGGATCGCCTTCCACATAAATCAGTACATCGCGTCCCTTGACGAGGGGCATTTCCAGAATGCGGTCGACAAGGGTTTCCGCCTCCTGGAATTTGTTCAATTTGATTTTGGTTTCTGCCAGTGCGCGAAGGGCCTTGTGGTCGTCCGGCGCCTGCTCGATCAACTGGCTGAAAAATTTTTCGGCATCCTCAAACTTTCCCTCGCTGAATGCCTTTTCGCCGGACTGAAGCAAGTCAGCCTCCTGTGCTATTGCGCCTCCGGCAACAACGGTTATCGCCGCTGTGATCATCAAAATTACTGAGAATAAAATATTTTTCATGTTTCGCGCACCCTGATTCAAAAAAATTTTATCAAATATGCCTTAATTCAATATGAAATGCGACTTCAAATTAGGAGGAAACCTTTGGCGGATAAAGCTCCCGGAAGGCGAACACCGCCATTCCCGAAACGAGCAAGAGGGCAAAATAGATGACCACCCATTGGCTGAGGGGGAATTCCGGTTTGTCCGGCCAGTACACCCATGTGAGCGCCCCGCCCCACACCAGCACCGGCGCGCCCCACGCTAAATATAACAATCCGCCTTTCCTCCCCTTAAACCAGACCCAGATATGCAGACAGCTCATGAACACCATCAGAAAAAGAACCGTTTCGACCGGTTCAAATTTCTGTATGCCTTTTTGCGCCAGCTCGCGGTGCACCTGTGCCATCTTCTCCAACTCTTTCAGGGCGGTACAGCTGGGTCTTCCATTTTCCGAGTGATGGTCGCAATCGAATCGATACCATTCCCGCGCACGATTCCATTGTCCGGAGTGCTCATATCCTTTGGCCAAATGAAAGCAGGGACCGTAATCATGCGGATCGGGGGGACGAAACCCCTCTTTGCATAGATTTTCCAAATACCGGTCGGCACCCTCTATCCGCGCCATCTTTAAATATTCCTTCCCCAAATAAAAGCAGGTAACCTTGTCTCCCTTCCGGCACCGGGCGCGCAACGGTTCGACTTCCTCATCCAAACGATTCATGTTTCCGGCAAGATTCAGCAGGGGGGTACAGGCACGCAGGTGACCGGGGGTAGGATGATTTTTACAGGCGAAGCGATACAGTTCGAGGGCTCGCTCATTAAACCCTGATTTTTCTTCTTTAATACCCAGAGCAATGCAGTAGATCGTTTTTCCTTTGAAGCATTCCTGGCGTGCCTGGTCGTCACTGACTCCGTTTTGATCGGCAAACACTGGACCGCTTTCTACAGCGGAGACCATCAGACAAACCCCCATCCACAATAGAAGGCTTTTAAGACGAAAGAAACAGGCGGAAATCCTTTGGTGCAAACGGACCCGGGAGATAAAAGATGAATGAAACAAGGGAACCTTGAGATTTCAGTTTTATGAAATGGCTTATATAAGGCTCCGATATATTAACACAACCGCATCCTCTTCCTTAAGAATGGGTATATGCCATTTATAAACAATCGACGGTTTCCGGCGCAAACCAACCCGCCCATCCATCGCCGGCGGCTTGAAGCCATTGTGATTTATGGCCTTCCCTTCTTCAGCGCATCATCTCTCATCCGTCAAGACTTTAACCTTGATCCTTGAGCCGGGGGGGATTTTGGAATCATAATTATTGACCAAATATTGATTCAAACCTGACAAATCACATTGCTTCAAAAAGTTCGCTCGAAGGTACTCTACCAGAGGCTGGCACTCCTGATGCGTCTGTTCCAATACCTCCAGAATATGCTCAACTTGAGTCACGCTATAACGCTCCACCGCTTTTCTCAGCTTAGCGTATTGGTCTGCTGGAATTTTGATGGCGGCTAAATCGAGAGCATGCTTTTTGGGGTCCAGGCTGATCGCTTCCGGAACTGGGCCATATTCATATTCCACACCGAGAAGGTCTTTTATTGATTGGAATATCTGGTTTACCTCAAAAGGTTTTGAAATAAAACCGTCGCATCCGGCTTGAATAAATTCATTTTTTTGGTGGCTGAATACCGAGGCGGTAATAGCCACTATTTTGGGTTTTTCCTGCCCCATTCTTTCCCGTATCTGGGTAACCGCCTCCTCCCCTCTCATTACCGGCATGCGCATATCCATGAAAACGATATCATAATCATTCGACAGTACTTTCTCCACGGCGATTTTACCGTTTTCAGCAATATCCACATCGATATGAATACTATCGAATAATCTGATCAATACCTCACGATTGTAATCGATGTCATCCACTACCAGGGCCTTAACGCTGAAACCGGGCGCAAGACCTAATATTTTCGCCTCATTGTTTTTGGCAGGCGCTTCCGTATGTCCATCCGCCTGAGGCAAGGTGAGAGTGAAGAAGAATTTGGAACCCTTATCTAACTGTGACTGGACCTCCAGCGTTCCCCCCATCAATTCTATTTGTCGATTGGCAATGGCCAGTCCCAGACCGGTGCCTCCTTCCTTGAGGCCCGCCCGATCCTGCTTGAAGGGTTCAAAAATCGTGTCAATGGCGCTCGGGCTGACTCCCATTCCTGTATCTTCCACTGCAAAGCGGTATGTTTCGCTGGTAACTTCCTGAACCCTTAAAAGAACTTCTCCTTTTTGGGTAAATTTAACTGCATTTCCCAGAAGGTTGATCAAAACCTGTTTTAATTTTGCCTCATCTCCATGAACCCACAGCGAGTTGTCTTCTATCCTTTCTACCCGCCAGGACAAACGCTTCTCTTCGCACCGCACCTTAAACACACTGGAAATCCATTCAACCACATTGACCAGATCAAAGTTATCTGGATTTAATTCCATGGCCCCGGATTCGATCTTTGAAATATCCAGGATATCGTTGATCAAACCTAAAAGATGATTCCCGCTCCGATTAATCGTTTCTAAATTTTCCCTCTGAATCTGGGTCAGATTTTCCTCGCGGCTGAGCAGTTGGGAAAACCCCAAAATTGCGTTCATTGGTGTGCGAATCTCGTGGCTCATGTTTGCAAGAAATGCGCTTTTGGCGAGATTAGCCGCCTCTGCCTTTTCCCGTGCCCCTACCAATTCGGCCTGATATTGTTCCGCTCTTGCCAGGGCGTTCTGCAAAGGCCTGGTCATTGATCGTGTCATTATCAGAGAAAAAATCACCACAACAACAAAAGCAAAGAATAAATTGATCCCCAACGATTTGATTCCCTGCTGGATGCCTTTTTCAAGATTTTGGGTCATCAACCGGGTCATGGAGTTATAATTTTTTTCTAGAAGTTCAAAAGCCTGCAAAGCTGGAGTATCATCAATTTTAATAACGGCATCTACTTGATTGGATTGCTTGCCTTCTCCAAACATATGTCTGGCGCGTTGCAACGCTAATTCATATTTTGTAAGAACGCTCTGCACCGTTTTCAGCGCCTTCCTTTCCTCCTCTCTGAGGTCTTCGATGGAATAATAGGAAGTAAGTAATCCCCTGGTTTCTTTAAAGTTCTCCAGCGATTGCCTAAAATATTCCGGGTCTTTTCTGAGCACATAATTTTTAAAACTATGGATTCCTCCCCCATATCCAAATTGAGATTTAATATCCATTAAATGCTTCTGGCGCTTGGCGACCTGGTTTTGATATTGTGCCCAGTCCTGTTTGGTGTGAATGGCTACCTGATTCAGATTCCAAAAGGTAAGAATAAAAGTTAACCCCAAAATAATAATCAGGATTAGAAATTTATGATTAATATTTATTTTTGGAACCATGAATCAATTTCCTTAATCTTCCCCAATGTATTTATTACTCTCGTGGGCAAATTCATATTTTGGATCTGAGATTCAGCTGAAAACTGCAAACAGATACCTGCGAAAAATATTTGTTCGCAAATAATCCATCGACCTAAATAACCTAAAAAGGGTATGCAATAGGAGTAAAGGATTAAAAGAAATAAAGCAAGATAAGTTCTAAGTATATGATTTTTATCGGATCTCCATACTCTCAGAGGATCTTCATATATTTTAAATCAAGCCCCCTAATTATTCCGGCAAAGGTAAATTTACCATAGCGATATTGCTTTCTGCTTCCTCTTCGGCCTTAACTGCTCCAGAGGAAGAATTACAGATTGATCGTGCATGTCAGCCAACAATGAGACTCATCCTGCCCTCAGACAGATTTGTTGCTGGCAAATGCCCTGGATAGCGGTATTCGATAACCTTCCAAATGCCTTCACGGTATCCTCGCAATCTTTTAATCACTGAATCCGGCCTGGAGGACTAAAAATAGCCTAAAAAGGTAATTTTTTAAAAAAATTTGCTTTTTTTGTGGTTTCCTGTAGGGTGACATCATACACTGAAATTTTTTTTGGAGAATGGACACATGGTCAAAAAGGACGCCGTCGTTTCGTTAAGCTATACTTTAAAAAATGCCGAAGGTCAGGAGCTGGACAAATCTTCTCCCGATCAGCCCTTTGCTTATCTACACGGGAATCATCAGATCGTTCCCGGACTGGAAAATGCTCTGGAGGGCATGCTTGTCGGCGATAAAAAAGAGGTGACGGTTCCTCCTGCAGAGGGTTACGGAGAGTTTGTCGAGGGCCTCCAGATGGATATTGAGCGCTCCAATTTTCCACAGGATGTAGAAATCCAGCCCGGCATGCAATTCTCTGCAGAAGTGGGCGGTGATAATCGCGTCTTTACCGTCACCGGTCTTGAAGGAGAGAAGGTCCAGGTGGATGGCAACCATCCGCTGGCTGGCCAGACTCTCCATTTCAACGTTGAAGTGGTGGAAATTCGTGATGCCACCCAGGAGGAATTGCAGCACGGGCACGTGCATGGTCCCGGCGGTCACCATCATTAGTGACTGATCGGGTCGACCTACACCATTTTAATTCCCAATCCGCACCGCAATCAGCACTCTTCCATTTCATTCGGAAATTGAATTTCAGTTTCATGATTTTCAATTTTCCGTTCTCCCCTGCCTTTTTTCCTACCTTCTTCAATTCCCAGGCCCCTATATTTAGGTAGGAAGGTTGATTATTTTTTATTAATGGGTCACTGAGAAGGAGGTTGTCATGTTTCCTCCAAACGAAGGCGATTTTGATCGTGGCATCCGAATCTTTGTGGGATTTGCCCTGCTTCTTACCGGGCTGGTGGTTGGAGGCAATGCCGGATTGATCATCGCCGGTTTGGGATTGATTCCCATTCTGACGGGAGCGATCGGCTGGTGCCCGTTTTACAGCCTGTTCCACATCGATACCTGCGGGCTGAAGAAAACCTGAATATTTTTAATCGGCCATCATCCGTTTAAGTTCCGCAAAGGCGAATAAATGACTGATAGGTGGTGAGGTTTTTCTTAACAAAAAATACCACCACCCAAATTAAGCTTTCCTGCCACGCCTATTGTAAAAAGAGATGCCACTATATCCGATTTCCCCATATTCTGCTTTAGCTCATTGTCCGTCTTTTTACCCTGCACACTGACCCGCCGTGACAAAAGCCCTAATTCATTGATAAATATAAAGTAATACGAAACCCCTCCTTGCACCATTTTTAGAGTGCTTATGTTTTATGGCTTTTCAGAATTTTTCGGTTACCCTGTTTAAGAGCTGTATTCTTGAACTTTAAAACCTTAGAACTGGATCAAATACATTCGAAATGCTTGACTCAAACTTATCAGGAATCCCTTTATCGGGTTCTTATAATTGGGGCCTGGTCTTCCTTTCTTACATGATTGCCGCCTTTACTTCCTACACTGCCATGAATTTGGCGATGCGGACTCGGGAAGCCCAGGGCGCCCAAAAGAAGATCTGGATTACCGGCTGTGCGGTGTCCATGGGCTCCGGTATCTGGTCCACGCATTTTGTCGCCATGCTCGCCTTTCATTTACCCGTCCCTGTTTTCTATGACATTGGACTCACCCTGTTATCTCTGGCAATTGCTGTTCTATCATCCGGCCTGGCTTTTCACTTAGCCAGTGACCCTCCGGTTTCTTTAAAGCAAACGGTTCTCGGCGGTCTGGCGATGGGAACAGGAATCGCCGCAATGCATTATTCGGGAATAAAGGCTATGGAATTGGATGCAAAGATAAGTTTCCTGCCGGGTCTGTTCTCTTTATCGGTGGTAATAGCCATAGCCGCGTCCACCGCCGCCTTGCGAATAGTGAACAGACTTGCCAGCGGGAAAGATTTTTTCCACAACCATCATCTGAAAGTCGGAGGAGCCTTGATCCTGGGCGGCGCCATTAGCGGATTACACTATATCGTAATGGCTGCAGTACAATTCACCTCTACAACAGCTCCCTCCCAGGCAATTATTTTTACAGCCGACACACATATTCTGGCTATCAACATCGCCATATTAACTATGCTTATATTGGGAATCAGCATCATTTCTTCCATCTCGCAGAGAAGCGCCCTGATCAACGAGCGTCAGAATTTTTTCAATATGCTGGACAACCTTCCCGTTTGTTTTCATTTGCAGGCACCGGACTATTCGGTCCCCTTTGCCAATAAAATGTTTCGCCAGCGGTTTGGAGAGCCCAAAAAGAAACCCTGCTACGACCTGATGCACCAGAGGTCCAATCCCTGCGAGGTTTGTTCGACCTTCCGCGTTTTTGAAACCGGAGAAAACGTTTACTCGGTCTGGGATTCACCGGATGATCATACTTACCTGACCGTTTGCACTTCCTTCAAGGATACGGACGGAACTGACCTGGTGATGGAAATGGCGATCGATATTACCGAAGAAAAAAAATCTGAAAAGATTATCGAAGAAAGCCGGCAACGGTTTAAAGCGATTCAGGATAATACTCTGGATGGAATTCTAACTATCAACACTTCCGGGATAATCACTATCGCCAATCCAGCCATTGAAACCATTTTCGGCTATTCACCTGCCGAATTGATCGGGAAGAATGTCACCACGCTCATACCAGAATCGTACAGGGACCGGCACCTGTTTAAAATGCGTTCATATTTAACTACGGGCAAAAGCAACATTATAGGAAAACTGGTGGAAGTGGAGGGAAACCGGAAAGACGGGTCGGTTATTCCGATTGAGCTTTCAATCAGTGAATATACCATAGGCGGTGAAAAGCATTTTATCGGTATAATTCGGGATATCACCAATCGCAAAAAGGCAGAACAGGAATTGATTCTCGCCAAGGAAGAAGCCGAGTACGCCAGCAGCGTTAAATCCGAGTTTCTTTCGCGCATGAGCCATGAATTGAGAACGCCGTTGAACGCAATTATGGGTTTCAGTCAACTATTGCAAATGGACCGGGGCCCATGGTCCGAAGAAGAAACAAAAAACAGCATTCGTCATATTCACCAAGCCGGACAACATTTACTTCACCTCATCAACAACATCCTGGACCTGCCCAACAATCAATCAGAAAAGAAGGAGGAAACATTTCCTGAAACTTTTGCCGTACGAGACGCAATCAACAATGCGATGAATCGCTCCCAGCCTCTGGCTGAGAAACACAAGATCACACTGATTCCCCCGCCCGATGAAGCTACCGACTTATTCCTTTACGCGGACCCGGCCCGATTCCAGCAAGTTCTGCTCAATTTGATCTCCAATGGGATTAAACACAATACCCCTGGAGGCACAGTTCGAGTAACCTTGGAGGCGCTTTCCGAATCGCGCATCCAAATCAGTATTTTCGACACCGGTCCAGGCATTGAACGCCGCCTGATGGACAATATCTTCGAGCCCTTTACTACAGGAAATTCCACCCAGACCACAACCAATGGCATGGGCATTGGGTTGACTGTCTCTCGGATGAACGTGGAATTGATGAATGGAACCCTGTCGGTTCAAAGTGAACCTGGGAATGGAAGCTGTTTCTCTCTCGACCTTCCCCGCGGAAAATCCATCAAAGCACCTCATTAGAATTGCAGGAGATTTTTTCAGGGGTTTCCGCGAAAGCAGCGCCGGGCTTATGCACCCAATCGATTATTGGGCGCGCGTGCCCTGGAGGATCTCGCCAACCACACGGTGAAATTCAACCACATCCAGCGGCTTTGTCAAATAATCGCAGAACCCTGCTTCCAAGCCCTGCTTGACGTCCCGGGGCATTGCATTGGCACTGATCGCCACAACCGGTATATCCTGTGTCTCCGGTAAATTCTGCAAATATTTCATGGCGGTGATACCATTCATTCCCGGCAGATTGATATCCATTAATATCAAATCCGGGTGATGTGCCTGCGCCAGCTCAATCCCCAGTTTCGCATCGGGTGCCGCCAACAGTTCCACATCGGACCGGCGGCGGAACAGGTGACGTACCAGATTGAGGTTTGCCGGGTTGTCCTCCACATATAAAATAATATATTTCGATTTTTGCCCGGCGTTTACAGATTTCTTGCGAACGGGCTCCAGGAACATATCTTCGGCCGCCAGTTCCTTTGTTCCTTTAGGTACATTAATGACAAAAATACTCCCCTCGCCTTCAATGCTATTCACGCTGATGGTGCCATCCATACACTCGACCAGTTGCCGGGTAATGGTAAGGCCAATGCCGGTTCCCTCGATATCATTCTGTTCCGAACCGAATCGGTAAAATGGTTTGAATAAGTCTTTCATATTGTCCTTGGAAATTCCGTGCCCGGTATCAGAAACACTAATCTCAATCATTCCATCTTCTCTTTCAATAGCATCCAATTTTACTGAACCCTTGGCTTTATTATATTTAATGGCATTGGACATCAGGTTCAGCAGGATCTGCTTGAGGCGGACCCGGTCGGCGCGAACATACAGGTCGCCTTCCAGCGAAACATAGTTGTACAACTCAACCTGCTTATTTCTTGCCATGGGATAACTCAAGGCGAGCAATTCTTCCACCAGGTCGTTGAGATTGATATCCTCGACCGACAAGCTCAGGTTTCCCGTTTCGATGCGGGCCATATCAAGAATTTCATTGATCAGGTCCAGCAAATGTTTTCCTCCTTTGAGAATCTCGTTGACCCCCTGCTCCTGAGAACTTGTAAGCGGTTCTGCGGAATTGGTTGCTATCAACTGACTGAATCCCAAAATGGCGTTCAGCGGCGTCCTTAGCTCGTGGCTCATCTGCGACAAGAACTGAGATTTCGCCTGGTTGGCTTTTTCAGCCTCATCCCGGGCCACAATCAATTCTTCCTCTACCTTTTTGCGCTCTATGATTTCTGCTTGAAGATTTTTATTCAGCTTGGCCAAATCAAAGGTACGCGCTTCAATTCTTTTTTCAAGTTCCTTGAAGGCGCTGCTGAATAATTTCTGCGCTTTCTTGCGCTCGGTTATATCCTGGATGATGGCCACAAACTGCTGGGGAGTCTCTTCCTGGGAAAGCTGGAGACGGATTTCCACCGGATACGTTGATCCGTTCTTACGCTTATGAACGGTTTCAAAAACAATGACCGATTCAGCTCCTCTCTTCAAAGGGGCAATCTGCTTCTCAAACTGTTCTCTTGTAAATTCAGGTTTCAGGTCAAGAGGAGTCAATCGACAAAGTTCTTCCATACGATAACCTAAATTTAACCGAGCGCCCAAATTGACCTGTGTAAACAGGAGGGAATTGGCATCAAAAATATAAATCTCGTTAAAAGATTTATCCACAATGCGGCCCAGCCGCGCGGCGAGGTTTTCAGCATTTTTCTGTTCTGTTATATCCTGAATGGTTCCAAAAATCTGGGAAGGCTTCCCGTTGTCCCCCAAGTAGATTTCTGATCGCTGCTTGACCAATCGCATGGTCCCGGATGACTGGACCACTCTATGAATAATGTTAAAAGCCACTCCTTCGCTTAGGGCGCTCTGGATTTCTCTCTTCACACGGAGACAATCTTCCGGACAAACGGACTTCAAAAACTTTTCCAGCGTTTGGGGTTTATGGTTAAGAGGCAAACCCAGGATCCGGTAAACCTCATCGGACCACCACATCTTTTGATCAGACCAGTTAAGGGTCCAATTCCCGGTTTTGGATATTTTCTGGGCACGCGCCAGATCTCTTTCAACCTGTTTTCTCTTTAAAATCTCGTTTTCCAGATTATTTTGCCGTCTCTCCGATTTCCGCAAAACATTAAAAGCCCATCCCGTCAGAATTGAAAGTATAATTCCCATCCCCAAAACCGCTTCAGGCAACAGGGATCGCCGTTCCATAATAAACCGGTTTAAGGGCTGGAGATTGAACTGCCAATCCAGTCCGTTTATCGACAGTTTTCTAATTTCGTGGATATCGCTGAAAATTTGATTAGGCCCTGCTCCGGTATCGAATTGAGCGGTTTGCGTTAGCGCTTTCCCTTTCTCTGATAGGAAGAAGTGGAAGCCCTCCATACCCGTCTGGTCGGCTAAAGTTTTTAACAGTCGGCTCGCATCAAATGCCGCCATCAGGGTTCCGTCAAATTTCCCCTGAGGGAACAGGGGAATCAAAGACAATGTTAAATGGCGATTGGGAACCCAATCCACCGCTTGAGAAAAATGAATGGTTTTTTGCTCCAGAGCACCTTCCAGACCGGATTTGGTCTTTTCATCGAGGGTAAGGAATCGGTTTTTAAAAAAGGATTCTTGATTCTCTGGAATGACCCACTGAAGTTTATAATAGGAATCTGCCCAACCAATCGCATAATATCCCTGAAAATGATCGATATAATTCAAGGCATCCGTATTCCACTTCTTCAAATCTGGGCGACCGGCTTCTTCCCAGCGCCGTGCCATGAGGATCAAAGCATTCGCTTGATCATTCAGGCGGGTTTCCAGAATTCCCACATAGGCATCTGCCTTGGTTTGTATTTCTTTTCGAATTTTTGTTTCTTGATGATTAGCTAGAGCCTGCCACAAACACCCTGACAGCAGGAAACCCAACATGCCTAAAATAATCGGGGGGCAACACCCGGCCGTACCGTTTTCTTTCAGAACTGAATGCGCCAGCGAAGCCAAACCGAGACCGAGCCCCATAATTCCCCAGGATAGGGGAGCCGCCATGTCAGTGTGATTTCCCCAAACAATGGTTGTTTCCAGGGAAAATACCTGCGCGATCACAGCCAGGATACCCAGGACCGCTGTGGTTGCACCCAGCGATCCTATAATCCAAAAAGCCCCTTTGGGAAATTCCTTCAAATTGGCCAGGAGCAAAGACAGCCCCGCCAGACCGAAACCCAGGGCGGCTTGAAATGACATGCGACCAGGTAACTCGGAGCCGTTGGGTTTCGATAATTGTTCTATTAGATGATCAAATCCAAAATCAACTCCCCACGCATATTCCAGCAGGGTTGCCAAACCCACCAAAGCGGTCAACCCTCCACAAATTCCACCCCATAATCCCGACCGGTAGGAAGTCATGAAGAGTCCGGTGCCGGACAATAAAAAACACATCCCAGCGTTGAAGGGAACGGTATTAAGCAAAGGCGGCTTAAGAAATCCGCCGATTAGAACCACCATTCCCAAAAGAATCGAAAATATTGATAAAAAGCGGGCGGCCATCAAGGTTCCTCCACTACCCCCCTTAAAATCCTTAGAGTCCGTACACGGATCACCTGGGTCAAATTTTAAACAGTTTAATTTCAATGGATTACCAATTAGGTAGATTTATTAATTCGCAGATATTACATGCAAATTAGGGGCCAAATTTTTAAGCATTAAAAAATAGGGACTTACATCACTGATTAGAGAGAAATGCACTCGAGTCACCTTAATTAAGGTGTTCCAGATGTATCATTTTTGGGAATGATGTTGCAGATTTAACCCTGTAAAGGGTGGTTTAACTTGATCCGAAAGTCTTCACCTATGTGTCAATTTGTCGGAGTGAAAAGGGGGGATACCCCTGCCAGACACTGGTCGCCTGCGGGATGACAGGATGAAAGGCGGTTATTTATTTTTCATTTCTCTATGGAGGAGTTCATTCAACATACGGTTGAACTCCGTTATATCCAGCGGCTTGGTGAGATAATCAGCAAAACCGCTCGCCAAAGCATGCTTGATATCCCTGGTCATGGCGTTAGCGCTGATGGCCACCACCGGAATCTTCCGGGTATCTTCCATCTCCCGTAAGCGTTGGAGAGCGGTTATCCCATCCATACCCGGAAGATTGATATCCATGAGAATCAAATCGGGTTGGTGAGCCTGGGCCAGTTCGAGGCCCAGCTTGGCATCGGGTGCCGTCAGCAACCGGCTATCGGGACGGCGATGGAATATGTGCCGCACCAGATTCAGGTTCGCGGGGTTATCCTCTACATACAACACGACCCATTTTCCCCGCGAAGAAAATGTTTTGATGTCCCCAATGTCTTTTAGCGGGATTTGCTCATGCCCGTCCTCCAGATCCGCCTCCGGAGTGCCGATGGGGAAGGTAACCGAAAAAGTGGAACCGGCGCCGGGTTTACTTTCCACCTTAATGGTTCCGTTCATATGTTCCACCAGGCGCTTGGTGATCGTAAGCCCAACCCCGGTGCCCTCGATTTCCGTTTTTTCGGAACCCAACCGGTTAAAGGGCTGAAACAGATTATTGATCTGTTGTTCTGATAAACCAATCCCCGTATCGGCAACGCTGATGCAGATGCCCCCGTTTTTGTCTCCACCTGCGTCCATTTTAACCGTCCCCCCCGGTTTATTGTACTTGATGGCATTGGAAACCAGATTGAGCAGAATCTGCTTCAACCGCACACGGTCGGCAAACACATAACGATCGTCATGAAGCGGCACATAATTGAGCAGTTCGATGCCGTTCTTTTTGGCCATGGGATCACACAGGGTCACCAGTTCCTCGGTCAGGAAACTCAAATTGACATTCTCCAGAGATAAGGAGAGCTGGCCCGCTTCAATCCGCGATAAATCGAGAATCTCATTGATCAATTCCAAAAGATGCTTGCCGCCTTTAAGAATTTCAGCAACCCCCTGTTGCTGGAACTCCGTCAACGGTTCCTCGGGGTCTCCTTCCAACACCTGCCCGAAACCAAGAATGGCGTTCAAGGGAGTCCTCAACTCATGGCTCATTTGGGATAAAAATTCCGACTTCGCGTTGCTGGCCCGCTCGGCTTCCTCCTTGGCGAGAATCAACTCCTGCTCCGCTTTTTTACGGGCGTTGATGTCCTGGACGAGAGCCACAAAGTAATCCACCTGGCCGTCGGGCTTGCGGACACAGCGTACGGAAATTTCCGCATGGAGCACCTCGCCATTTTTATGGATAAAACGTTTTTCCATGGTGTACCCTTCGCTTTCTCCATCAAGCACTTTATTGAATTTAGCCACATCCGCTTCCAGATCATCGGGATGGGTCAATTCCGCCCAGGTCAGTCGCGTTAATTCATCCCGGGGATATCCAACAAAATCACACAAACGGTCATTGACCTCCAGCCAGCCTTTTTCCAGAGAAGTGATGGCAATCCCCACCAGAGGCAGTTCAAAATATTTGCGGAACTTCTCTTCGCTTTTCTGCAATTCCTCTTCCGCCCTTTTACGTTCCGTAATATCTTTAAACGTCACCACTGCACCGACCAATTTCCCGTCTTCATTTATGGGGTTGCAGACATATTCCACAGTGACCGGGGTGCTGTCTTTCCTCCAGAACACCTCATCGCTGACATAATGGGCTTGCCCGTCCCGGATTGCATTATATATGCGACATTCCTCCCGGGGATAAGGGGAGCCGTCTGCTCTGGAATGATGGGTCATTTGGTGCATGGATGTCCCGATCAACTCCTCCGAAGAATAACCGAGAATTTTCTCGGCGGCGGGATTGAGAAACGTGGCATTGCCTTCCCGGTCCAGCCCATAAATGCCCTCGCCCGCGGTATTCAAAATCAAATCCTTCTCACGGGTGATGCGTTCCAGATCTATCGTCCGCTCACGAACGCGTACTTCCAGCGTCTTCATCGCATCCTGCATCGCCTTCTCGGCTTTTTGCCGCTGGGTGATGTCCTGAGCAATAGCAATAATTTTGGGAGGGGTTTCATGCTTTGATATCTGCAATAGAACTTCTACCGGGTAACTGGTCCCGTCCTTGCGCAAATGCCGGGAGGTGAAGACAATGCGATCTTTTTCCCCTTCCAATAAGGGCCTGAAAAACGGCTCAAGATCTTCTGGATTGGAAAAGTCAGGGCTGATATCGGCCGGAGTCATGGCCGACATCTCCTCCATTGTATACTGTATGTTCTGGACAGCGCTTTTATTGATCTGGACAAACTTAAAGGTTCTCTGATCGATAATATATATTTCGTTGAAGGCTTCATCCATGACCCGGCCGAAGCGCAGGGACAAATCTTCGGCCAGTTTCTGATCTGTAATATCCTGAACAGTACCGACCATTTTAATGGCGTTGCCCTCTTCATCCCGGGTGACATCCGATTTTTCGGAAACGAAGCGCACGGTTCCATCCGGCCGGACCAGCCGGTGCACCATATCGTATTCCGCCACACCCGCCATGGCATCCCGGACCGCCCGATCCACCGAATTCCGGTCGTCGGGATGCACCACTTTCAAAAACGCATCATAAGTGGCTTCAAATTCCTGGGGTGGCAAACCAAATATCCGATAGATTTCGTCCGACCAGTAGAGGTCATTGGTGACGATGTCCCATACCCAGTTCCCGGTTTTGGAAACCGACTGCGCTCTGACCAATTCCTGTCGCGCCTTGCTCTCGGATTCCCTGGCATTATCGAGACGCGTAAAAAGATTGTCGATCGACTGCACCACCTCGTTGATTTCTGACACCATCCATCCCCTGATAGTTGGAGACGAAGCGGGCAGATTGAAATCAACTTTCCCCAACTGCCGGTTGAGATCGGATAAAGGTCTGAGCAGACGAAACAATACTCTCTGCAAAATGAAAATTATCCCGGCCACCATTACCAATAACCATAATAATTTCTTCTGCGCGTCTTCTACCAGGATTTCATAAAAATGGGGATTGTATTGAAGTGACACTTCCCCCAGAATTTCCTGGGTAGTCGAAGAATACAGTGGGGACGAAAAGGCAAACAATCCGGATATCTCCACCGGATCGGATGAGTATTTAACCAGAGAAGTGCCGTTGATTTGCTCGACACGGATACCCAGAATCAGGTTTTGTTTACTGGAAGAATCTTTCATTAATAAAAGTTTTACAATGGCATCTTCCAGCCGGGCTTGATCCCCCCCCTCTATAACTGAATCTATTTCATCGATCACTGCTTCCAGGACCATCTCCGCCCGGGTTTGCTCACTCGCACGGATGGAAGGGACGATGAAATTAAACCAGTAAAATCCGATTGCCAGGCACAACACCCCAATTGCTGCCACAAACGCGCCGGTAACCAGAAAACTCAATCTGTTAAAGATGCCTTTATTCATAAAATTTCGCGGACTTCAGCAGAATCTTGTGCATATTGATTCCAGACCGCTTCAGCGTTTCATGATTAAAATAAGGTAGAATCCGTACCGACAAATATATTCCCGCAGTCACGCCGCGATCCACATCTTCTTTAAACGGGGAAAACACCAGAATACCGTTTGAAATACCATAATTGATCAGGTTCCTTAATGGCTTTTCCTGGAAACGCTCCACCAGAAATATGGCCGTGGGCGGATCTGCGGTAAACGCAGACCTTGCCTCCACCTGCACTGGAAGCGCGGCAATGTTCGGATACCGCTCCTTAAGTTGCTGAACGACAGAAAGAGCCAATTCCTTTTTTTGGCTGTAAAAAACCTGGAGACGAATCTGCCCGCCCTCGGATAATTTATTCTTCATATCCAAATCCACTGCCACCAGCTTGGGAAAAACATCGAGAGAAATCCGAACCAGGTTGTCCTCCACCTCCTGGGCACAGATTATCGACACCGGTCCCATTAACCAGAGTAACGGAAATAATCTTAAAATTTTAAGAAAATAGCCCATTATTTCCACATTAAATCTGTAAACCAATAATTTCACCATAAAGAATATCTGCCGTCAAAATTCGTAACTCAACTGCGCCCAGAAACTAATACCCGGACTTGGATAATCGGCGGGATAGGTATTTGCCGGTGCCGCATAATAAATATCTTCGTCAAACAGATTGCGCACGCCACCGCGCAGGGTCCAGCCCTGCCCGCCGAACGGCTTGAACCAGTTCGCCGTGAAATCGACATTGTTATACCCGCCCAATTCTTCGCGCGTATCCCCCGCCGCCCGGTGCCGGTGGCCAACATATCGATACTGCACATTGAACATTAAATCCTCAATGGGCAGGTAATTGACCCCGAAGTTGGCCAGCAGGTTTGCCGAACCTTCCACATGTTCATTCGTCACACGGTCTTCGGTTTCTATCAGGGTCAGGTTGCTGGTCAATTTAAACCGGGAAGTGATCTCCTGCTCCAACTCCAGTTCCAGTCCATGCTGGATCGCCCCGCCGGAATTAAGATACTGGCCTCCCTGCCTTATAATCAAATCATCCAATTCAGAATAAAACAATGTAGACCGCAAAAGGATTTTCTCGCCTTTGTAAATGTATCCCGCCTCCAATGTATCGATTGTTGCCGGTCGAATATTCGGGTTTCCGGACACGATGGGATTGTTTTGGGTGTACATCTCCAGAAATGTCGGGGGACGAAACGCCTGCGCGTACTGGAGTTTGATAATGTGATGGTCCGTCAGTCGATAAACCCCGGCAATTCTTGGAGTCAAGCGGTCTCCAACATCGTCGTAGTGATCCCAACGCAAACCTAGAGTCAAACCGATGTCCTGGTTTACATGATATTCATCCTGAAGAGTGACGCTGTTCAAGACTCGGTCGACCTTCGCCCGGACCAGTGCCTCCGAGCCACGGAAGGTCTGGATCGCGGGCAAAATGACTCCTGGATTGGATGGCTGAAAGTTACCGGTAAAGGATGCGTCCACAATACGTGACCAAACAGTCGACCATCCAAAACGGATTAAATGGTTGCCCCAACCTTTCGAAACAAAATCAATGCCTCCGAACCCGCGCCGCTCTTTTAGGGCAGGAGCGCCAAACACACCATTGGGTGCCAGAGGATTGGGAGGCAAAAACTGGTGACCATAATCCCATTTGACCCGGTTTTCCCACCATCCAGCATTCAATTCCATCGTTAAGGCAGAACCCAGACTGATTTCCTGCCGGGCCTCAAAAGTATAGGTGGTGTCGCGCTCCACAATATCATCACGAGGAAACGGCAGGGTATCGCCCACACCGAACCCGCTCCCCCATCCGCCATGCAATACCTGCCCGCTGAAGGAGAAATCCTTGTAATTAAAATGCAGGTCGGAAAAAACATTATCGTGCGCTTCGTTACTGGGTCCGGGAGCGCGGGAAAACGGTTCCAAAGGAGTCCCGAACAAAGCATCCGGGCCGCTCTGGACACCTGCACCCGCGGAGGTCAGGCCCGCAACGTTGAAACTGAGGCTTATCTCGTCTTCCGGCTGGTTCCAGGTGTAGGAAGCGCCGCCGCTATAGGTTTCGAAACTTCCCGTCCGGCCATATACCTGGTTTCCTTCTTTGCGGGTAATCACGTTGACCACCCCGATATAGGCGTATCCGCCATGAACCGCTGAGCCAGGGCCACGGATGACTTCGATGCGATCCACCAGAGCTATGGGAAACTCAAACCAGGATTTGGATTCACCACTCAAATTAGTATTCATTGCAACCGAATTCAGCATTATTTTAATATCGCCTGATGCAAAAACATCCCCTATTCCCCGCACCGTCAGTTTCTTTGAATTTGACTGAAAGGTGGCATCGAATCCTGGCACCAGGGCAAGGGCTTCCCACACGGTTTTGAAGCCGCGCGCCTGCAAATCCTTGCCATGTAAAACGGTGACCATGCCGGGGACGTAGTCGGCGTTGAGCTTCGACTTGGTGGCGATCTCCGTCGCCTCTTCGAACAC
>JAOUPX010000052.1 GCA_029879645.1 Nitrospinota bacterium | reverse complement strand
AGGGACTGGCTTACGTCGGCTACGGTATCTGCCTGTTCGGCGATCAAAAGCCTGAGAAAGCCATCGAGGTATTGCGCAAAGTGCGCAAGCTGTTCAAGTCTCAAAAGAACATCAACTGGTACCAGGATGTGCGCATCATGATCGGCCAGATCAAAGGCTTTGCGGTGTATCCCCCCGATTTTTCCGAATTGTGGCGAGCCAACAATCTCAAGAAAGTGCGCGATACTTACGAGTCCTCGGTTTTGACCGTCCTCCAAAAACAATTAAACCTTTAAAGTCGTACCCATTGGCAGACCGGGCCTGCCTCAGCACCACACTCTACCGAAATCCATATAACCGATTGAATAAAAAGGCTATATACCTGCCATCCGGCCCGTCTCGGAGTTCCTGAAAGCCGGCGGCGCCAGCACGCGCCTCACTCTGCCCCTTTCCTGAAATCCGGCAACCTCCTGAATTACCATAGTTTTTCCTCTCCGCGGGATGGCCCTGAACGGTGTTATCGTGTAAAATAACTTTTTTGGTGAACACTTGGCGGGCTCCTTGCCCGATATTTTCAATGAAAAAAGATTTCATCGCATTGACGGATTTTTCCTCGGCAGAGTTGTCAGCCATGCTGGACCTGGCTGATCGCATAAAGCAGTCTCCGCAGGAGTTTGATGGCGCGCTCAAGGGGAAAACCCTGGGCATGATCTTCAACAAAAAATCCACGCGCACCCGGATTTCGTTTGAAGTGGGCATCTTCCAACTGGGCGGCAGGGGATTGTTCCTCGGTCCCGAGGATTTGCAGTTGGCGAGGGGCGAATCCATCAGCGATACCGGCAAGGTACTCTCTCGGTTTCTGGACGGTATCATGATCCGCACTTATTCCCACAGCGACGTGTTGGATCTCGCCGGATATTCCTCCGTACCCGTTATCAACGGGCTCACGGATTTCAATCATCCCTGCCAGGCACTGGCGGACATGATGACCATCCGCGAAAAATTCGGCAAGCTCGACGGCCTCAAGCTGGCATATGTAGGAGACAGCAACAACGTGGCCGTTTCCCTCTTGTTCGCGTGTGTCAAACTCGGTCTCCACATATCCCTGGTGAGTCCCCAGGGCTACACGCTCACCAAGGAAGCGCTGGAGATGAGCCGCGAGGAAGCGGAATCCAAAAACCTGAGCGTCGTCTTGACCGAAAATGTCCAGGAGGGTGTGACCGATGCGGATATCATTTATACCGATGTCTGGACCAGCATGGGACAGGAACAGGAGCAACAGAAACGTTTGAACGATTTGAAAGGTTACACCGTCAACGATCAGGTGATGCAATGGGCCGGTCCGAAAGCCCTGTTCATGCACTGCCTGCCTGCCCACCGCGGAGAGGAAGTCAGCGCGTCTGTCATCGACGGTCCGGCATCCATCGTTTTCGACCAGGCGGAAAACCGCCTCCACCTGCAGAAAGCCGTCATGGTTACTCTAATGCAATAACCGGGTCGTGAATGCTTCTTAAACGGAGCGAGACCCTAGAATGGAACTTAAATGAGCCAGCAAGACCCAAGCAACCTGGTATGGATGGACCTCGAAATGACCGGCCTGGAGCCCGATATCGAGGTGATCATCGAAATCGCCACCATCATTACCGACAGTCATTTGAATATCATCGAAGAAGGTCCGGTACTGGTCATTCACCAGGACGACGACATCCTGAGCCGGATGGATGAATGGAACCAGAAAACCCATCACGCATCGGGTCTGATCCAAAAGGTGAAGGACTCCAAGATGACCATCGAAGAGGCGGACCAGATCACCGTCGACTTCATCAAAAAATATGTCCCCTACAAAACATCGCCCCTGTGCGGCAACTCGGTAGGTCAGGATCGGCGGTTTCTATACAAATTCATGCCGAACCTGAGCGAATACCTGCACTATCGCAACATCGACGTCACCTCCGTAAAGGAAGTGGTACGGCGCTGGTATCCCAACGGACGCAAAATGCCCAAGAAAAGCGACGAGCACAAAGCGTTGATCGATATTCAGGAATCCATTGAGGAACTGATTTTTTACCGGGATCATTTTTTTATCGAACCGACTTCCATGATCCCCGCATTCAATCCTAACGCGGCAGGTAAATCATGAAAAAGGGCACCATCCTGACCATTGCCTTTCTGGGAGTGATCGGCTACCTGTCCGTCACCATGATTTTGACCGGCAATAAATTCCGATGCAACGTGTGCATCACTTATAACGGGATAGAAATCTGTCAGGACGTGGAGGGAATGGAGAAGAATGACGTGATCCAGAATGGCGTCAGCACCGCCTGCGCCGGTGCCGCCAGCGGACGCACCGAATCCATGGACTGCGGCATGACTCCCCCCACCAAAGTGGTTTGTGAGGAATTATAAGCGCCCTCTACGAGGGAGGGAGTTGCCTGACTGTTAACGGTAAGCGATGAACTTAGGGCGCAATAGAAAGTTACAATCGGGCATGGCCCGCCTCCCCTCCTTCCAAAGTAGGGGCTTGGGGTAGTTGATGATTCACTTCCTTTAAAAAACCAAAACCCAGATCCTTCGCTGACCGCTCAGGATGACAAATTGGATGTGTCTTGTCATTCTGAAGAGGCAACGCCAACGAAGAATCTGGGTTTTAAATTTCCTCCCTCGTTAGAGGGCCGGGTCGCAGATGAGGTGATAAACTTCCTGGTACTTTTCCTCGACCTGACCGAGGTTGAAGCGGAAGCGATCCTTGTCCATCTTTTCGCCGGTTTCCCAGTGCCACAACCGGCAGCCGTCGGGGCTGATCTCGTCGCCCAGTAACACCTCGCCCTTGTGACGCCCGAACTCCAGCTTGAAGTCGATCAGGCGAATGTTCCTCTGCTTGAAATATTCAAACAACAGCTCGTTGATTTTGAAGCCCTGCTCCCGCAGAATTTCGATTTCCTCCGCCGTGGCGAGTCCGAATTCCTTGATGTGGTACTCGTTGATCATCGGGTCGCCCAAGTCATCATCCTTGTAATAAAACTCCAGGATCGGCGCCTTCATCGTGGTGCCCTCTTCCAGCCCCATGCGCTTGGCCAGGCTTCCCGCCACCACATTGCGCAGGACCACTTCCACCGGGATGATCTCCAGCCGTTTCACCAGCATTTCGCGATCGTTCAGTTCTTCCACCATGTGGGTTCGGATACCCTTATCCTCCAGATACTTGAAAATGGTGGTGGAGACGTGGTTATTCACCACGCCCTTGTCGACGATAGTGCCCTTTTTGATACCGTTGAACGCCGAGGCGTCGTCCTTGAAGTACTGGATCACCAGGTCCGGATCCTCGGTAGCATATATGATCTTCGCTTTACCTTCGTAGAGTTGTTCGAGTCGTTTCATTTCGAGTCGTTCCATCGTTAAGTTATGAGATTATTTAAATACGCGTTTAAAAATTTTATCCACATTCTTTAGATGATTTTTCATGTCGAACGCTTTATCTATTTCCTTGTCAGTCAGATGTTTTTTAATGTCCGCATCCTGTTTCAGCAGGGCCGGGAAATCGCCGCCCTGCTCCCACACCTGCATGGCGTTGCGCTGAACCATGCGGTACGCCTGGTCCCGCACCACGCCCTTGCGTGTCAGCGCCAGCAGAACGTGTTCGGAAAAAATCAGGCCACCGGTCTGCTCCAGATTCTTCTTCATGTTCTTCGGGTAAACCAGCAGTTGATCCATCAGCCGCGTCATCTTGGTCAGCATGTAATGGACGAGAATGGTGCTGTCCGGTCCGATCACACGCTCCACAGATGAGTGACTAATATCGCGCTCGTGCCACAACGGCATGTTCTCCATCGCCGCCAGAGCGTTGCCGCGCACCACCCGCGCCAGACCCGACATCTGCTCGGAAACCACCGGATTGCGCTTGTGCGGCATGGCCGAGGATCCTTTCTGTCCTTTCGAGAAAAACTCCTCCGCCTCCAGAACTTCCGTGCGTTGCAGGTGCCGGATTTCCACTGCGAATTTATCCAACGTGCCTGCGATGATCGCCAGCGTAGTGAAGTACTCCGCGTGCCGGTCCCGCTGAATCACCTGGCTGGACACCGGAGCGGGTTTCAGTTTCAGTTTTTTACAGACATAGGCTTCGACCGCAGGATCGATACTGGCGAACACCCCTACCGCGCCGGAGATTTGGCCGACGCTGATCCGTTCCCGCGCCTGTTGCATCCGCTCGATGTTTCTACCGACTTCCTCGTACCAGTTGGCCAGTTTCAGGCCGAAGCTGGTCGGCTCGGCATGGATCCCGTGCGAACGTCCGACCGTCGGTGTATTCTTGTATCGCTTGGCCTGCCTCTTCAGCACCGCGCGGAATTTTTTCAACTGATCGAGGATCAAGTCAGCCGCTTCCTGTAACTGCACCGCCAGCGCGGTGTCGAGTACGTCGGAAGAGGTCATGCCGAGATGCATGTAACGGGCCGCGTCACCTACATGCTCCGCCACTGAAGTCAGGAAAGCGATCACATCGTGCTTCACTTCTTTCTCGATGGCGTCGATGCGTTTGATATTGAATCCGGCCTTCTTTTTAATGGTGTTCACCGCCGACTGGGGAATCTCCTTGCGCTTGGCCAGGGCTTCACAGGCGGCCACTTCGATATCCAGCCAGATTCTAAACTTGTTTTCAGGCGACCAGATGGCCGCCATTTCGGGAAGTGTATAACGTTCGATCAACGGTCACTCTCTTTTTTGAGAAATTATGCCCAAAATTGCAGGTTGATAGTGGGCGGGACGGTATCATAGAATAATTGAAACACAGAGCGAGTCCAGTTGCGAGACAAACGGCTCACACTGCCCTGCGTTAATCAGCAGGGGCAATCTTAAACGGAAATCATTCCTAAATCAATTCACTTAAATCAATTCATACTATCTATGGCACCTTCTAAACCCTTTGAAATCTGTTTTGTCTGTCTCGGCAACATCTGCCGCTCCCCTCTGGCGGAGGGAGTGTTTCAGTCCCTGGTGATCGATAAAGGCCTTGAAAATCAGATAATTATTCACTCCGCCGGAACCGGGCACTGGCATGTCGGCGCACCCCCGGACGCCCGCATGCAGGCCACCGCCCGCAAAAAAGGGATTCAACTGACCTCCCGCGCCCAGCAGATCCAGGCGGGGGATATCCGCCGATTCGACCTCGTTCTCGCCATGGACCAGTCCAATCTGCAAGCGATGGAATATCTGGTGTCACCGGAAATGGCCGGGAAAAAACTCCGGTTGTTCCGGTCGTTCGATCCGGAAGCCGATGGCGACCTGGATGTTCCCGATCCCTATTACGGAGGCGACGCCGGATTCGAGCACGTGTTTCAAATCGTGCACCGGACCTGCCCGCCAATCCTCGATTTCGTTAAATCGCAAATGGAATAATCCATGAAAAACCAAATCCGGGATCTGCTGGCCACTGCGTACGCATCCTCCGTCGACATCTCATCCAGCCGGTCCATCGGCGGCGGGTGCATCAACCAGACTCTGGCGCTGACCCTTTCCAATGGCGATACGGTTTTTCTGAAGCACAACGACCATCCGCCCGACGGCATGTTTGATAAAGAAGCGCGGGGGTTGAATTTGATGAGGAAGGTCAAAAAAGGTCCGCGCATCCCAAAAGTGATCGCCCTGCCGGAAGATCCCAATCCGCAATTTCTCATTATCGAATACATTGAAGAAGGAAACCCCGATAGCGGTTACTACGAGCGTTTTGGTCAGGCCCTTGCCGCTATGCACCGCACCACGCAGGATCACTACGGACTGGATCACGATAATTTCATCGGTTCCACCATTCAAAAAAACACGCCGGAAACAGACGGCCTGGTATTTTTTCGCGATCACCGGCTGGGCTTCCAGCAGAAACTGGCGTGCGACCGGGGACTGTTGCCGATAGCCACCGATAAAAAAATCGACCGACTGCGCGATCAACTGGACCAACATCTCGACCTGTCCGGCGAACAACCGGCGCTGGTCCACGGCGATTTATGGTCGGGCAACACCTTTGCCGACAAGGCCGGACGGCCATGTCTGGTAGACCCGGCTGTTCATTACGGCCTGCGCGAAACTGACCTGGCAATGACCGAGCTGTTCGGCCGCCTTCCGCAATCCTTCTACGACGCCTACCGGGAAGCGTTTCCCCAAAATCCCGGCTATGAGGAGAGAAAGCAACTGTACAACCTCTACCACCTGCTCAACCATCTCAATCTGTTCGGAGGTTCGTACCTGGCATCCGTGGAATCCACGGTCAACCATTTCGTCCGTTAACCCGGCACTGGAGACTATAATGACTTTCCGACTTCCCACTCTTCTCAAGCTGTTACTGGTATCCCTTGTGCTATCGGTCATCGGCTGGTCCGATGCGCCCGCGACCACGGTCGAAGAAGGCGCTTACGGCCTCCTCAAAAAACAGGGGGAATCGTATGTGCAGGAAGGGTCGTACGCCAAAGCTCACGAGGTTTACCTGAAAGCTCAGGAATTAAACCTGTCGCCGCCAGATCAGCGGTGGGTCGATTTCCGGGTATCGGACACCCAATGGCGGTCGCAGGCGGAAACCAACAACCCCGATCCTTCCAAGCTGGAGCAGGCACGGGGACAACTCCAGAAAATGATCCGCGACCAGGTGAGAACCGAACAGCAGGACCGACTGTGGGTGGAGATTCAGGAATCGCTGGGCGACTCGTGGTGGTTCCCGCGCAATGCCCGCAACTGGAGCGCGGCCTGGAGGCATTACCAGAACGCGCTCGACTGGTGGGGCGGCGCGGCGGATATCGACCTGGCCCGCAAGCGCTATCTCAGTATCATCTGGAATGCCGCCACCCCACCCAACCGGGAGCCCTATTTTTATTATGGGTACTACGGCAATTATATCCCCATTGAATTCCTGGAGAACGCACTCAAAATAGCCCAAAACAAAACCGATCGCGTCCACGCCCATTACCTGATCGCCATGGCCCTTCGGCAGCAGGGTAACGTCTACCAACAGCAACGCGTCCCGGAATCGTTCGAAGCGGTGATCAAGGCCGGGAAGTCCTCCGAGTGGTACGACGACGCACTTTACTATTACGCCGAATGGCTGTCCGGGTCCGGAGAAATCATCATTATGGAAAACGGGCAACAACGGCGGGAACCGAACTATAAAAAAGCCCTGAAATATTACCGCCGCATCCTCAACGATTTCAAAAAAGGCGAAACCCGGCACTACGACAACGCCTTGAATAATGTTAAGAACATTACCCGGTCGACTCTCAACTTAAACGCTTCCAGCTTCTTTCTGCCGGATTCACTGATTCAGGTGAATCTCGACTGGCGAAATATAGAGAAGGTGCAACTGTCTTTATACAGGGTAAACCTGGCAAAGGATGTCGATTTTAAAAATAAGGACAGCTCTCACGACTGGCTGAAACGGGTCAATCTGTTTAAGGATAAAAAGGTTGAATCGTGGCATGAGGATCTGGAAAACAAAAAGGAATATTATCCCGGATCGAAAGTTCTGGAGCTCGACAAAAAATTGCCGCCGGGTGCGTACATTCTGGAGGCCTCCGGAGGTGGGGAAAAGGCGCGTGAAATCATTCTGGTCACGGAATCGTCTCTGGTCCTCAAAACCTCCGGCAAGCAGGCGCTGGTCTATTTCGCAGACTCCGCCAACGGAGCGCCTTTGGCCAAAGCCCGGGTTCACCTGCACGAGAGGCACTACACCGGACGCAAATGGGTATGGGACGATCGAACCGCCACCACCGATAAAGACGGCCTGGCAGTGTTCGACCTGGAAGGAGACCGTCATAACTCGGAATTATTTATAGGCGCCGCACTCCAGGACCGGCAGGCGTTCGTCACCGGATACAATCACCGGTATTATTCCGAAAGGGATTCATGGAAACTGTATGTCGCCACCGACCGTCCCGCTTACCGACCCAACGAAACCGCGCAATGGAAACTGACCGCCCGCACCTATGACGACTCGGTGTATCAAACGCCCGCCAACGCAACACTGGAATACGAAATCACAGATCCCCGCGGTTCCAAGTTGAAAAAAGGCAATCTCAAGCTCAACGAATTCGGAAGCGCGTGGGACTCGCTCGAGCTGTCCGAAGACATCCCGCTGGGGGAATACCGGATCACTTTCTGGACCCAGGGTCGCAAAAAATATATTGGCAATGCCGCCCTGTTTCGCCTTGAGGAATACAAACTGCCGGAGTTTAAGGTATCGGTTCAGACCCCGGAAAAGAACGGCAAAAAGGAAACCTTTCAACTGGGTGACGAAGTCGAAGTGGATATCCGCGCCGAGTATTATTTCGGCGGGCCGGTGGCCAACGCCAACGTCGAGGTCGTGGTGTACCAGCGGCCTTTTTATCACAGTTGGCATCCGCAACCTGAGTTTCCCTGGTATTACGAAGATATGATTTCAAAGCCCGGACACTATTGGGGTCAGGGCCAGCAGGTGAAACGCGAGGTCATCAAAACCGATGAGGAGGGCCATGCCCGTCTCACTTTTCAAACCGCCAGGCAGAATCAGGACCTGCAGTACACCATCGAAGCGCGAGTGACCGACCAGTCCCGCCGGGAGGTCATCTCCCGGGGAACGGTGCAGGTGACGCGCCAGCCGTATTACGTGTACCTCAACAACGAGCACAACCTGTACCGGCCGCAGGACAAGGTGCGCGTCAACATCAAGGCGCTGGATGCCAATAACCAGCCGGTGCAAACCGAGGGGACCGTGCACGTCACGCGCGATATCTGGTACGAAATCTGGATCGATCCCAACGGCAAGGAAGTGCAGGGCCAGGCCCTTGAACACCTGCGCCGCGAGCACGCCATTTTCCCGCCGCCACCGGCACAACCCGGCGGTCCCGGCTGGCAACTTAAATTCAAAGGTTACCGGCACGACGACATACTGACCCGCACGATAAAGACCGATACTCAGGGCGAAGCGGAGCTGACCTTTACGCCGGCACTGCAGGGCTATTACCGCATCGCCTGGACGTCTCAAAGGAATAAGAAATCCCTGCCCGTTAAAGGCGAGACCACGGTCTGGGTCGCCGACGACGCCACGACGGAACTGGGATACCGTCACGGTGGGCTCGAGATCATCGTGGACAAGGACACCTTCCGTGCCGGGCAAACAGCGCCGGTGATGCTGGTGGCTCCCACCAGTGACCGTTATGTCCTGTTCAGCCTGGAGGGGGACGACCTGTACAGTTATCAACTGGTGCATCTGACGGGTACGGTAAAACTGATCCAACTCGACATTGGAGAAAAGCATGTCCCCAACGTTTTTCTTAACGGCGTGATGGTGAGTGATCACCAGATATTCAGCGACAGCAAGCAGGTGGTGGTGCCGCCGGTTAAAAATTTTCTCGACGTTTCGGTAAAACTCGACCGCGACCAATACCAGCCGCGCGAAGAAGGCCTGTTGACGGTGTCTACCAGAAATCACAAAGGGGAGCCCGTATCCGCCGAGGTGGCGGTGGGGCTGGTGGACGAAGCCGTATATTACATCCAACAGGACCTGGCTCCGGATCCGCGTCAGTTCTTCTACGGTCAAAAGCGCTCCCAGCATATTCAGACGCAAAGTTCATTCCAAATGAAACGACTGGCACTGCTTGAAAAAAGACAGGACGGAATTCTGGGAGGTGAACGCCTGGGAGAAAAAGGCGATTATGGTGAAATGGATTCCCTGGGAGGTGCCGTTCAATATAAAGCCCGCGCCAAAAAATCCCTGAGCGCCAATGCGCCTATGCCTGCCTCTGAAATGCTGGCCGAAGAATCCTTTGCCGATGATAAGGAGGGCTTTTCCAAACGCGAAATGAAAGCGCAAAAACCAGGACCGGGTCAGGCAGAACCGGCGGTGCAGGTGCGGTCGGATTTTCGCAGTACCATTTTGTGGAAACCGAATGTCAAAACCGGTAAGGACGGAACGGCTATGGTGAAAGTCAAATTTGCCGACTCGTTGACCCAGTGGCGCGCTACGGCCCGGGCGGTTACGACAACCAACCAGTTCGGGATCGCTACCGCTAACGTGCGCACCCAGAACCCGTTGATCGTCCGCCTGCAGGCGCCGCGCTTCTTTGTGGTGGGGGATCAGCTCACCCTCTCCGCCATCATCAATAACAACACCGATGAGGAAATGATTGTCCGGCCATCGCTGGATGCCCAAGGGTTGATCAATCTCGGTTACGTCGATCGGTCCGGAAAAGCCGTGAAGGGAGAAATCGGGCCGACCAAGGTTTCAGCCCATGGCGAGCGGCGCATCGACTGGCTGGTAGCCGTGGCGCAGGCGGGTCACGCAAAAATACGCGTGACTGCAAAATCATCCAAACATGGCGATGCCATGGAAAAAGATTTTGTCATCCACGAACACGGCATTGAAAAATTTCTCTCCGCCTCCGGAAAAATGCACGGCGATGAGGTGTCGATCCAGCTCGACATCCCTAAAGAACGTAAAAAGAACTCGACACTCCTTTCGGTACAGGTCACGCCCAGCCTGGCGGTGACGATGCTCGACGCCCTGCCTTACCTGATCGATTATCCCTACGGTTGCACCGAGCAGACCCTGAGCCGGTTTCTACCGGCGGTGATCGTGGCGAAAACCTTGATGGATCAGGGACTGCAAGCGGAATCCATTAAAGACAAGGTGTTCGGCGGTATCGAAACCCAACACACTGGAGCAACGCACCCGAAGGGAAAAAGGAATATCGCCGAACTGGATGCCATGACCCTACAGGGTCTTGAGCGCCTCTATGATTTTCAGCACAGCGACGGCGGCTGGGGATGGTGGAAGAAGGGAGACAGCGATCATTTCATGACGGCGTACGTGCTGTGGGGACTGAGCCTCGCTCAGCAGTCCGGGATTAAAGTCGACCGCAATGTACTGGAACGCGCCTACCGGTTTCTCAATAAGGAACTGGTGGAATCGGAAGAGCAGTACGATCTGCAGGCGTGGATGCTTCATGCATTATCCACCTATCATTCTTTGGCCAAACTTACGCGGATCAACGAATTCCAAAGCAGAGCGTTTGCCAATCTGTGGAAAAACAAAAGCCGCCTCAACGCCTACACACGTTCCCTGCTGGCGCTGTCCGCTCATCATTATGGAGACAGGGAGCGCGCCCGGACCTTGATTGAGAATCTTGAGAACGGGGTTATTTTCGATAAATCGCCGGACACATCGATCATTCAGCGCGGTTCTAAACAATCACAGGAAGGGGTGATGGCAACAGCCCACTGGGGTGAAGATGGTATTTTCTACCGTTGGTCGAACGGCGGGGTGGAAGCAACGGCCTTTGCCCTGCGCGCTCTGCTCACGATCGATCCCAAAAACAAACTTGTGGAGCCGGTGATGAACTGGCTGATCAAAAACCGGCGTGGCTCCAACTGGAGCAACACGCGCGACACCGCCATCGTGGTGCTGGCGATGAACGATTACCTTAAAACCAGCGGTGAGCTTGAAGGAGGAATCGAATACGAGCTTCAGGTCAACGGCAATACCATCACCCGCCAAAAAGTGGAAGACGTGTTACGCGCCCCCAGCCGGTTTGTCATCGATCCCAAATGGATTAAGGACGGCACCAATTCTATCCGTCTAATCCGGAAAAACGGTGAGGGGTCCCTGTACTTTTCTGCCAACGCCCAATTTTTCAGTCTGGAGGAACCGATTCCCGCAGCGGGCAGTGAAATCTTCGTCCGTCGGGAGTATTTCAAATTGGTAGGACGTCCGACTCTGCTTAAAGGCTATATTTACGACAGAATCCCCCTGAATGATGGGGATACGGTTACCAGCGGCGAACGCATCGAAACGGTCCTGACGATTGAAACCAAGAATCATTATGAATATCTGGTGTTTGAAGATTTAAAACCGGCAGGACTGGAGGCGGTGCAGATCCAAAGCGGTGAACTACTATTTGCGCAGGAATTGAAACAGTCTGCGGTAGATCAAAAATTCAAACAATCTTCGAGCTTGGTCCCACCTCAGGGCAAGTCTTCACCGGAGGGATTAAGATCTTCCATAAGCATACCAGGCCCTGTGCCGGACGCCCCCAATTCAGATTACACGGGTCGAACCCGCTGGGTGTATCAGGAACTACGCGACCGCAAAGTGGCTTTGTTTGTCGACAAACTGCCTCAGGGAGTCTGGCAGATCCGCTACACCCTGCGTGCCGAAGTGCCGGGGCGATTCCATGCCCTGCCGGTGATGGGTCATGCCATGTACATTCCCGAAATCCGGGCCAACGGGGCAGAAATTGGAATTAGGGTCAGTGATAAAACAGGGGAGTAGATAAAAAAAACGCCCCGTTTCCGGGGCGTTGAGCTAAACAGGGAGAAAACTATGACAGTTTCAAGATTTAGATACTCCTGATCCTGAAAAGTTTCAAAAAAAATGTCAGCAGCGCTAGAAGCCGCCCGCGATTTTCTTGATAAAGGTCTGAATTTCCCTTCTCTCCGGACCATCCAAATTCTTTTCTTCCTTGGAGAGCGTGGTAAGAATCGATGTGCCGTACCCTATTTCCAGTCCGGAGGCGATACTCACCAAAATGCGGGAACCGTAACGAACCGACAGCCCGTGTTCCTCGGCGGCGCGGAAGGCCATTTCTGGTCCGGCGAGCATCGACCAGGTTTTTATGACCGCAACATCTGTTGCATCACGGATTTGAATATTTTCTACGCCTTCCATGTAGGTACCGGGATCCAGCTCGCCGCTTTCAAATCGCTCGATCAGCTGATTGAGGTTTTCCTCTTCGGAATTCAGCCGGCCCAAAATGTATTCAAATATTTTTCCTTCAATCTCTTTAAGTTTGGGAATGTTCCAGATACAGTGGTATTCGTTGGGAGCCGGACTGCCATGGGTTTGATTTTTGATTTTGCGTATGCAAACCGGGCATCTCTTGCCGGCATCGTGGCTGAATTCGTTACCACAGGGACACGGAGCGAGGTAATTCTGAACCGCCAGCGCCAGAGGTTCGCCTTCCAGCTTCAGGATATTCCGAAGGGTAATTCGCACCGGATCGGATTTCCCGACCCGCACCCATTTAACGCAGGAGGTACAGTAGATATCGTAGGATGGCTTGTCCTCTCCCGGCTCAATAACAGGACTGAACCTTTCCTGGCACAAGACACAATCTATTTCTTTAGCAAAGGTATCGACCATGATCCTAGCCCTTGGAGTCGCGGAGAAGCCAGGGATATGTATCCCGGCATACCCGTTTCAGGTGGGAAAAAATAGCCCATAGCGTGCGCCATGAGTTGATTTTTTCATAAGGGAGCTTAACCGGCATATGCCTGCCCCAACCCGGCGGCTTCAGCTTCTTTTTCACCTAAAATGATTTCACCGGTACTTTGATTGACCGGATGCATGCTGATGGCGTTATGGGTACTGCAGACCACTTTACAGAGATCGCAACCCTTGCAACGACTGATCACCACTTCCGCTTTCATTTTTTCCGGGTTGAGCATGATGCAATCCGCCTCGGGGCAATACATAATACAGAGCCGACACCCCTTTTCGGCAACACATTTGTCGTCATGGACGTACGCTACGTTGTACACTCTGGATAGCTCCTTCTAGTTTTAAAAAATTTCACATTTGGCCAGCCGCGCCAACCCTCAAACTTTACGCCGTTTCATAGACTGCGGGGGCATAGGACGAGCCTTTCACCCATTCATCGCTCATGGCATAGGCTCTTTTAATGGCGTCGTTATTCGCCTGAAGCAACTGCTCCTTTTTTGCGTATTTCTTTTTAATCGCTTCATCGAGAGTCGCTGTACCACCGGAAGCGACATACTTCTTGCCAAACCGATCCTGCAGTGCTTCCTCCATTGAGGGCAGATCGACTACTTTAGTCGCTCCCATACAGGCACCGATCATGGCCATATTCGTCGACAATTCGGTTTTACCGATTTCAAGCGCCAGGGTCGTTGCGTCGATACAGTACACCGACACATTATCATCTTCCAAACGCTTATGATCTTCTGCCGTCAACAGATCGGCATCGGAATTTATGATAACCAGTCCGCCCTTTTTGATCCCGGAATAAAAGGGAGCGGTATAACTCTTCTGCATGGTGATAACCTGGGGATGAAATATCATGATGACATCCGGGAACACCAATTCCCCGCGATCGTAAATTTTTTCCGGACCGATACGCGCGTAACTCTCAGCGGGAGCCATTCGCTTTTCCGCACCGAAAAATGGATTGGAAATAGAATATTTACCCATCTTGTTGGCCGCCATGGCCAACAGATGCGCCGCTGTAACTGCCCCCTGGCCTCCCAGCCCGGAGATGCGGATATTCATCCGTTTCATTACTGGTTCTGACATCTTTTCTTTCTCCTCTATGGATTACGCCGACACAGCCGCTTTGGCCGCTTTTTTCCGGGCTTTTTGCTCGGCATCTTTTTCCTTCAAAAATTCCTTAACTTCGTCGGTCATGAATTCTTTCATGACAAACCGTCCGCCGATGGCTTCGGCGTCCTTCATTTCATCCAAACCTTCCATGCTCTGTTTTCCGATTTCCAGAATACAGGGGGTATACAGCTGAACATAGGTCGGACCAAATTCGCGAGCGACATACACTGCGTTGCGAATTGCTTTTTCAACCCGGTTGGGCTTGCTTACCGTCAAACAGGCGACATAGTGACACCCGGCTTCGAAAGCAATTTCCGGCAGGCGGACTTTTTCGAATTTTTTACCCATCGGAGCCATTTTGGAAACGAACCCTTTCTGCATCAGCCCGCTTTCCTGCCCGCCGGTGTTGGCGTACAGCTCGTTATCGAAACAAATGGTGGTGAAGTTCTCCTGGCGGAACCAGGACTGCATGGTCATATCCAGGCCAATATCCACGGTCGCACCATCACCCGCCAGAACAATCACGTCCTTGTTTACATCCGGGAAGCGGACCTTCAGCGCCCGTTTGAGACCGGAGGCAACGGCGTTCTGATTGCCGAACAGGGAATGAATATTTTGAACCCCAACCATGGGAAACACGAGACTGGTACAGCCGGTAGAACCGACAAATACTGTATCTTCCGGCGCGGGGATACTGGACAGAATATACCGAAAAGCAATCGACTCAGGACATCCGGCACAGAGTGAATGCTGTTCGATCAGTTCCTTGGAAGATCCGATGTCTTTCCAGCTGCGGTCCTCATTACCGAAGGTTGCCGTCGCCACCATCTCCTGATATTCCGAAGGCATGATATCTTCAAGCGCTTCGCTGAGTTGTATTTTTTCTTTACTCATATATAACTTCCTCTCGAAAGATGCTTATATAAACATTGAGTGATTCCACTTATTAAAACAGATCCGCCGAACTAACCGCGGCGGTCCATGGTCGCACTTTTAATTCCCAGCCCTTTTTTGATTTCCTCGACAATGACTTCTGACGGCATAGTCATGCCGCCTGCCACGTGAGGACCGGCAATCACCCGCTCATTGTTCGGGAGAATCGCTTTGATTTCACGTGCCAGCCATCCCCGAATATTGAATTCCGGCACGAAGATCGTTTTGGCATTAGCGGTAGCCTCCCGAACTTCTTCGGTCGGGAAGGGGCGAATTGATTTGATTTTCACCAGACCTACCTTAATACCCTCTTCTTCCAGCAGACGAATCGCCTCACGTCCCTGAGAAACCGCAGTACCCGAAGCCACGATCAGGATTTCCCGATCGACATTTTCCGTGTCAATCAGGGAACCGTTCATGATCGGCAGGGTGTGCTTGCGTGAACGCTCAACTGCCGCATGGATCTCCTGCTGCCAGGAAGCGTGCGTCATATAGCTGATGTAGTTGGATTTCATAATAAACGGATCGCGCATCATCCGGATGGGGGGACATTCCATATCCATACAGGGTACCGGTGAACGGTACGGATCGTAGCGCGGCAGACACATTTCTTCGCCCTGCAACATAACGGTGTCCTTGGTGTGCGTCACAAAGAATCCATCGCAACACAAGGCCAGCGGCAAATGCACGTCCGGCTGCTCGGATACCATAAACCCACCAAGAATCCAGTCGTATAGATCCTGTGCGGTTTCGGCATGCCATACCAGCATCCCGGTTTCCAAAAGATAGGCCATCTCCAGGGTGTCCGGCTGAATGCTGAGCGGCGAGTTAATGCCCCGGCAGGTCACGCATACCTGAATTGGCAGACGCGATCCGGCCCACATGGGGAAGTTTTCCATGGCACGAAGGGTTCCGGGTCCGGCCGTGGTGGTGAACACCCGCGCTCCGCCAAAGGCGGCGCCGGCACACTGACTCATAACTGCGAACTCACTTTCACCGCGGAAATATTCCCGCACGTAACCTTCAGCGAACAATTCCCCGATCAGCGCCGCCGCTTCACTTTGCGGAGTAATCGGATATGCGATCATGACATCCAGGTTGGCGCGCTTAATGGCCGCCTTAATGACCTCCGAACCGGTCAAAAAGTTTGGCTCGCGTTCGGATTCGAACATCATTACATTCGGGTCGGTAACCTTCTGGCCCTTGAGGCCCTCTTCACCCAGGTTAACGCTTTCGGAAACCAGTATTTTATTGCTCTTAGGCTCCACTTTTTTATTCATAAAAAGCTCTCCCTTATCCAGAGATTTTGGAAATATGGGTTATGTAAATTTTAAAAGTTATAGCAAACATTAAACCCGCCAAACTCAGGCGGGGTAGTTTTCAATTTTTACGCTACTCGTCCAGCCCGGGTCATCTTGATTTGCGTGAAAGGAAGCGCCTGGCTTTCCACGCCTTCGCTTTTCAACCGTTTTACGGTTTCCGTCAGCTTTTTGATCTTTTCCACGTTAATATCCCGAAACGACGCGCAGGCATCCTCATGACCCGCCTGAGCACATAGGGCGATGGTAAAGCAGTCAGTCCCGCCGCGAATAATTTTCAGCGCCAGGTTCGCCTGATGGCAGTGCACACCCACAAAAATGCATGCGTCAATCTTGTTATGCCAGATCGTCAGATTGGGATGGTTCGGGTTGATCTCCACTTCAGGATCGATTTTGGGATATTTGGGGCGATAGTCCGCCATGGGAATCAATCGTGCAGGAAGGGCATTGGCCAATTCGCGGATGGCTTCCGCTTTTTTACCGGCTTTCTCATTCCATTTCCACAGGACCAACGGACCCGGGAAAATCGTCGGCACCTTGGCACCCAACAATTTGCGTGCAATTTGCTCGTATGCGTCTTCCTCGTCAATAATCCTGCCCTCATAATGAGCTTCCCCTGGATCGGGCAGTACGATTCCCATGCTGGCTGCGGCGGGGGGCAAAAACGCTTCCGGCCCCGGCTTCACTACATATTGTTCCATCCCTTTAATCCTTTTATTTTAAAGGTTTAACTTACCTTATGGGTATTTTGTGAGGCACAACTATAAAACACTCTTAATAGCCTTGTCAAACCTTTTCCATTCAATTAATTAATGTTGATTGTACCTGCTTTTTCCTCCGTTCCAACTAAATATTCGATGCTACCCATTTTTCCAAAACAGCTCTGGTTTCCATGTAAATGTGAACATTTGAGAACCGTAACTCAACAGTCCATCTCAGTAAAATAAACCCTTAAAAAACAAGGGGTATCAAGAATTATGACCATCCGCGCCCGTGTTTCAGATTTTTTTTGGTTTTTTGGAATCCCTAATATGCAACATTATTCCTGCAACTAAGTATGCATCGGGAGGGACCAATACCTCGCCCTTGCCCAGCGGCAATCATTCCTGCTGGTCGCTGACAATTGGGCTCCCCAATCTATAGACTTTGTGGTTTGTAATTATTTTCTCCCCTATCCTCAAAATGCATTTTTTAAGGCAACGAACAATTAACCTGCTTCTACATTTGGACTGGAGTATGCTATATTGATATTCCTGTTAAGTTTTTAAAAATCAATAAATTGCCAACAACTCGGGTTCCTATTCACTATGGAAAAAGTAAAAATTTATACCGACGGAGCGTGCAAAGGGAATCCAGGGCCGGGAGGTTATGGTTGCCTGATCGTTCGGGACGGAAAAACCCAGGAGCTAAAAGGTGGGCAGAAAAACACCACCAATAACATCATGGAAATGACGGCCGCTATCGTCGCCCTGAAACAACTGAAGGAACCCTCGATGGTGGACTTGACCACCGATTCCCAATATCTGGTTAAGGGAATGACTGAATGGATGTCTGGCTGGATCCGAAAAAACTGGATCAATTCCGCCAAACAGCCGGTCAAGAACAAGGAGTTATGGCTGGAACTCAAAAAGTTGAATGAACGCCACAAAATCAAATGGATCTGGGTGCGGGGTCATAATGGTCATCCGGAAAACGAGCGTGCCGACGTTCTCGCCAATCAGGGCATCAACCAAGCTTAGATCATGCACAAATCCGCTTCTTTTTTTGTCAAAAGCTTGAGCCGCGCCGGACGCTGGGCGATCTGCGGTTTTTTCTGCCTCGCCCTGGGAGCCTGCTCCACAACCGGGTTAAATTCTAAAACAGACCACAAAGCATCCCCTTGGAATCAGACATCGGCCAACCTGGAAACCGTTCCATTGGATTCTCAGCTTTCCGTTCAAACCACACCAGTCTCTTACCGCAACTCCCCCTACAGGAACTCTGTCATTGATCTGCCGGAAGCAGGCGAATATTTACAAGAAAAAAACCGCCATTGGGTGGACCGGCTTGAAACCGCCCCGAAATGGATGCGAACTCCGGAAAACCTGCCTCCACCCGATCATGGGAAAATGCCGCTCGTGTCACCCCCGGTAACTGGGCAGGATAGCGCCGCACTGAGCGAAATGGCTGGCGATCAGGTTTTGATGGATGACATGAGCCGAGGTTCGCTCCGACAAGCAATCCGGAAGCAGCTGCAGGTGATGGAGAATACTGACCTGACCCAAAAGGTCCGGTTCGGCAAGCATAAAGTCACCCGCCAACGGTTGGTGGACACTTTACACGCGTTTATGGATTTGCTGGATCAAGGTTTATCCGATGAGGAGTTCAACCGACGCCTCAATGAGGATTTCGAAGTAATCACCGCCGGTTATCCCAAAGCCGGACGTCCTGTTGTGTTCACAGGTTATTACACGCCGATCATTCCCGCACGCAGGGAAATGACCGGAGAATATGTCTATCCCCTGTACCAAAAACCGGATTGGTATCCTCAAACGAAGGGATCTCCAGGCCCACAAAATGCTTCCAATCCAGACCCTGGGTATCATTTAACGCAGGTTCGAAACCGGGTTCTGCTCACGCGGGAGGATATCGATGGCCATCACGCTCTCAGCAATCAACAGCTGGAACTGGCCTGGCTCAAGGACGACCTCGAGCGCTATTTTCTACATATTCAGGGATCGGGCTATCTGGCCTTTCCGGACGGAAGCCTGCAAGCGGTTCAGTATATGGGTTCCAACCATTATCCCTACCACAGCGTCGGCAGGCAGATGATTCAGGACGGAGCCATCGAACCCGCCCAGGGATCGATGCAGGGCATGAAACAATATTTTCGCGAGCACCCGGAGGATATCGACAAATACCTGTTCCGCAACAACCGTTACATCTTTTTCAAAATGTCGGACAGTGGGCCACGAGGTTCCGGCGGAGCGGAGCTGATTGCGGGACGCTCCATCGCCACAGACAAATCCTTGTATCCGGCCGGCGGCCTGGCTTACATCACTGTAGAAAAACCGATATTGAACGACGAACTGGAAATCACCGGATGGCAAAAGGTGTCACGGTTTGTAGTGGATCAGGATACCGGGGCGGCCATCAAAGGACCGGGACGGGTGGACTTATATTTCGGCGTCGGCGAACCCGCGGGTGCGGCGGCGGGACACTACAAACGCACCGGCGCAATGATCTACCTTCTGAAAAAATAAACCCGCCACGGAGCCTACTATGGAACCTTCCCCAAACCACAAGAGCGCTCTCTATCGTGACGCTGGGGCTATCGCATTACTCTATACCGCCCTGTTGTTATTCTACTTTCCCGTGATCTTTGGAAACAAAACAGTTTTCACCAGCGACACCCTTGTTTTCAATTTTCCAATGTATCATTTCTTACATCGAGCCTACCAAGAGGGCTTTATCCCCTTCTGGAATCCGGATATGTTTACCGGGATTCCCTTTATGAGCACCTGGCAATCCTCCGTTTTTTATCCGCCCAGTGTGTTTTTCTTTATGAACGATTTCACTCTGGCTTTCAACCTGAGCCAGGTATTCCACCACGGAGTTCTGATTGGCGGTATTTACGTTTTGATGCGGCATTGGGGGTTTTCTCCGATAGCCGCCCTGTGTT
>JAOUPX010000135.1 GCA_029879645.1 Nitrospinota bacterium | reverse complement strand
GGATCGTGCCTTGCCGGTGCGGATTGCGCGGGAGCAGGAGATGCCTTTCGGACCGGTATCGATTCGCCTCTCGCCGGGAGAGGCGCCCTAGGGTCCGCCGGGGCGGGGCCCTCCATTGTATTGATCTTGTCGATCAGCGCATCGATTTCCTGTAACGGGCGCACGTCGTTCAACCGCAGAACCGCCATCTCAAAAACAATCTGCGGCAGGGAAGAACGTTTCATTTCCATTTCGGCTTTCGACAATACGTGAAAGATCTGTTGCAGTTGGTCCGGATCGAACGCCGCCGCCTGTTTCTTGAGCACGTCGAGATGCGTCGCCTGGCCGGACAACAACGATTCGGCGTCCTCCACTACCTTGACCAGCATGAGATTGCGTATGTATTCGATGAGATCCCGGCAGAAGTAACCGAGGTCTTTACCGTGCGCGGTGACTTCCCCCACCTTTTGCAGTAATCCAGCCGCGTCGCGTTGCGCCACGCTGTCGATAAAAGTCGCCAGTGCATTTTGCCCGACGATGCCGAGAACGGATTCCACCGCGCCGGGATCGATCTCTTTGCCGCAGAACGCAATGACCTGGTCGAGCAGGCTTTGCGCATCGCGCATGCTCCCGGCGCCGTTCTTGGCGATTTCTTCCAGACTGTGCGCATCGATTTGAATGGCGTCGTTCTCGCAGATGGCTTTGAGCTGGTCGATGATCTGCTGATGGGTGAGCGGTTTGAATTCGAAACACTGGCACCGCGAGAGAATGGTTTCGGGAATTTTGATCAGCTCGGTGGTCGCGAAAATAAACACCACCTTCTTCGGCGGCTCTTCCAGCGTTTTCAGCAGGGCGTTGAACGCCGCTTTCGACAGCATGTGCACTTCGTCAATGATATAGACTTTGTAGCGGCAGGATGAGGTGCTGTACTGAATATTATCGATCAGGTCGCGCACTTCGTTGATGCCGTTGTTGGACGCGCCGTCGATTTCCATGACATCGACACTGGAGCCGTCTTTGATTTCCCGGCAGAAATTGCAGGCGTCGCAGGGTTCCGGCGTGGGGCCATTTTCACAGTTGAGCGCCTTGGCGAGCAGGCGGGCGGTGGTGGTTTTACCGACGCCGCGGGTGCCGGAGAACAGGTAGGCGTGGGCCACCCGGTCCATCCCAATGGCGTTATGGAGGGTGCGGACGATATGCTCCTGTCCGATCAGCTCCGAGAACTTCTGCGGCCGCCACTTGCGGGCCGATACCTGGAACTCCATAAATCACAATGGGTTGGGAGGGGGATAAAATCAAAGGCAGAGTTGCTGGGTATCTCACAGCACCCAAGGGAACATGTTACCGCTGCTTCCTTCCGGACCTGACGGGGTTCACAAGGCCTCGTTGCGTGAGGCCCAACAAAACTGCCATTTCGTATTCTGAGGGTAATTGTATATCACCAGCAAGGTCCGATCAAGCGGGGAAATACTTTCCCTATTTCAAATATTTAATGGGGTTTGTGATTCCCCCCCTTGCAGTGAGGCCGGGGGGACTTGTCTTCTCCCCCTTGTAAGGGGGGCCGGGGGGGTTTTATAATAACTCTTCCTTATGAATGAAAAAGACCTCTCCCGTCACATTCCCTACAATCCCTCTTTAACCGCAAAAGCCCGTAATTTGCGAAACAATCCAACCCCTCCAGAAAAATACTTCTGGAATGCCCTGCGAGCCATGCCTTTTTATCAGACGACCCGGATCAACCGGCAAAAGCCCCTGGGAGAATATATCATCGATTTTTATTGCCATGAATTTCGGCTTGTCATCGAAATCGACGGCGATACGCATGCCGGTGAAGAAGCGCAGATCAAAGATGAAGTAAGAACGAAGTATCTAGAAGGACAGGGTTTGCGTGTCCTGCGCTTTTCCAATCGGGAGGTGCTGAATAATATTGAAGGAGTAATGAAGGTTCTACAAACTTATTTCGAAAGAAATGCATAAGGTAGAACCCCCCTGGCCCCCCTTACAGGGGGGAATATGTTGGGCTCCGCCCAACAATACTCTCATGGCAAAAGGGAGAAATAACTTATTCAGCCTGCTCGGGGGAGGAGAGGGAGGACTTTTCTTCGCCGAGTTTTGCCAGGTCTTCGCTCCGGAAGCCGATGCGTTTCGCGGCTTTATGGTCCTTGCGTTTGGCCATGACGGTGAGCATGACGTTGGTCTGGGTGACGTGTTGCATCAGCTTGACCGGCTGACCCTGCGGCGTGGCGCCGTAGAAGATGATCATGTCGTTGCCGTGGTAGCCGATGCCGCCGATGTAAAACGGTTTGTCACCGAAGGCTACCATGGTTGCGCCGACTTCCTGATCCTTGTTGAGGCCGCGCTCGAAATCGGCAATATGCGCCATCAACTTCTTGAACATACACTCCGCCGCCGACGGCACACCTGGAATCGGGATATCGCACGCCACGGTTAAATTTGGAATGGGAGGTGGGGATTGATTTTCTTCCATGGTTACACCTCTGTGCCGGGAGGTCATCGAAAGGGGTCAACGATGAGCCAGCTCCCCCGCTGGGCCGCTACGCGCGGGGCGGAGCACCTCCGCAGGTAGATTTTAAAATTTTGAATCGCGCCCAACGATTCTCTTTAGGAGTCAACGCTGAGCCAGTTCCCCTTCCGGGAAGGAATGGCGGAGAGGGAGGGATTCGAACCCTCGGTAGGGGATTAGCCTACACACGCTTTCCAAGCGTGCGCCTTCAACCGCTCGGCCACCTCTCCGTTTCAAAATGTGGGATCAATCAGGATTGCGCCCCGCGACTATCAATAGCCGTCAACAGTCAGCCCGTTGCGACTCCTGCTAAGGAGCGGAGCCGGGCCAAGCCCGGTGTTAACTTTTCAATTGCGCCTAACGGTTTCCGTTTGCCGTTAACGGTTAGCCAGTTAGGTCCAGCGGTACGCTGGCGGAGAGGGTGGGATTCGAACCCACGGTACCCGTAGGGTACAGCTGATTTCGAGTCAACCGCCTTCGACCTCTCGGCCACCTCTCCGGAAAAAATGGCGCGCCCAGGAGGACTCGAACCTCCGACCTACGGTACCGCAAACCGTCACTCTATCCAGCTGAGCTATGGGCGCATTTTTTATTTTTGAATTATATGAAACCGTCTCTTAAATGTCATTCTGAACGGAACGCAGTGGAGTGAAGAATCTGTGTTTTCTTTAAACATAGATTCTTCGTCGCTTCCGCTCCTCAGAATGACAAAGAAACGCCATCTTGCCATCAGGCCAACCGTCAGCCAATTGCCTCCCTCGCCAGAGGGTTAACTGGTCGGTGTTGGAACAAAATCCATCAACTGCAGACTGAAGCGTTCGTGTTCGAACGCGTACAGGCCGGGATATTTCGCAAACGTCCAGCCGTTGTACAGTTCCTTGCCGTTTTCCGTGATCACCAGATGAATCGCCGGGTTGCCCAGTTCGTTGTCCATCGACGTGTACCGCGACTGGTCCAGCACAAAGTTCGGGAAAAATTCTCCCGCGCTGACGGTGATGCCGCTGTCGCCCAGCTGAAAGGACGATCCCAGTTCGACCGTCTGCATTTTATTTTTTTCTTCATCCGTTTTATCGCGGACGAGTATTTTAACCGCTTTCCATTTCCCTGCAACACTTTTTGGCACCACCACCTCACGTTCAACCTTTTTCTGGTCCTCGGTGATGGGCGGATGGCCGTCGATGTCGCTTCCCGACCCCTCGGCCAGCTGTTGATCGCTCAACGGCGGCGCGGCCGGTTCGGCCTGGGGAGCCCGGGTCGAGGAGCCTTCCGGCTGTTCCACGCCGGTAACGCCGGTGTTCGACACGTCCACCGCGCCCTCGATTTTGCGGTCCGGCGCCTCGTTGCAGGCGGAAAGCCACAGGGCCAAAATCCCGACCGCCAAGGCTAACTTCCTGTATTTTAATATGTTATTGAACATACGATCTTTCCTCAATATTCTCCGGTTTCCGCCCTTGGATGGGAACATGTTATCAGGGAACAGGGGTGATTGGCTATATAATTTCAATTGAAATAAACGATTATTCCCGGAAAATTTTTTCGAATTCGATTTTCTCACCGGCCAGGGTCAATACCGTCATGGGAAATTGCGTGATTTGCCCCAGCTGTGATTGATAATACTGATTGTAGGCCTCTAACGTCTGATCGTTTTCCGGCGGGTTCAAGCCCAGAAACACCAGGTCGGCATCGTCTGAATATTTGCCGATCAACCCCAGCGGCGGTTCATTTTCCTCTTTGATAAACACTTCGATTTCCGCCTGCACCCGGCTGAGTTCGGACAATTGGCGGAGATTGGCCAACACGCCCTGCCTCTCGTTCTCGTCGTCGACCAGTCTGCGGATGCGGAGACGCGCGCCGTACCATTCCGGGCTGGTTTGCAACAGGTAGGACAGGGCGAGCATGAAATGAGCGTTGTTGGAATTTGTGCCCCACCAGATGTCGATCACCTTGTTGAACTCTAGAAAATCCACAGGTTTGTTCGATCTATGATGACTTGTCGGTTTACGAATGATGAGCAGATTTTTATTGGCATTGTGAGTCATCCGGATCACTTCGCAGAAGTTTGGAAACGCTTCTTCATCGGCGTTGCCTCCGAACACCAGGGTGTTGGGGGAAATTGCTCCCAGCCCGTAATCCTCGATCAGGTGGGAGATGCCGTCAATGAGGCTCTCCGAGTTTTTGACTTTGGTCAGGGCGGGTACTCCTTTTTTGCCGAGAAAATCCTGCATGGATTTTTCGATACCCAGGGTTTTCTCGCGAGTCAGTTTGCCGCTGGTCACAATGGAGCAGACGGTCAGGAATCCTTTACCGTGTGAAAGGGCGTCGGACAACTCGATGAGGTGCCAGCGGGCGGTGGGAGCGCCGCTCAACACCAGCAGATTCGGCCGCCAGGTCCGGCCGGTTTCTTCGAGGTGGGACAGTTTATACAGATAGGCCCGGATCACATGAAGAATGATCCCGCGGCGGACGTCCGACCACCGGGCGTACATCTGCCGCTTCTTCATGACAAAATAAACAAAGCCGCAAAAAATAATCGCGACATACGCGGCGGCGGCATCGATCAACATCATCACTCCAAAACACGCCAACGCGCCGGCAAAGGAAAACAGCCAGTGAACTTTGAACCGGGGCCGCCAGGAAGGATTGCCGATCAGTGTCTCGACTCCGGATATGAAATTCAAAATGCCGTAGGAGGTCAGGAAAAACATCGTCAACACGGGGGCGATGACGTCCAGCGTACCGACATACACCCCCCAGGCGGCGATCGCAAAGGTCAGCGCGGTGGCGATCCGGGGTTCCTTCAACGGGCCGTAGCCGATGCCCAGGAATCCGGGAACCACCCGGTCGTTGGCCAGCGCCTGCAGGGTTCGCGGTGCGGCCAGCAATGAACCCAGCGCGCTGGAAAGCGTTGCCCCCCAGATGCCCAGAAATATCAACTGCGGTACGGCGGCGATCCGGGTCATGACCATGGAATCGGCCAGCAACCACTCGCGCGGCGCGTATTCGGAAAGGAACAGCGGAATCATCATATACACGATATACCCGCTGGCAACGGCGGACAGGGTTCCCACGGGAATGGACCGGCCGGGATTTTTCAGATCGCCCGACATGGACACGCCGGACAGGATCCCGGTGACTGCCGGAAAGAACAAGGCGAACACTGTCCAGAACGATGCCTCGGTGGGAAGAAAACTTGCGGGCGCGGGAAGCGTCAGCGGTTCCCCAAGTACCAGCGATCCGATGGACGCCAGGATCACAACGAAAATAATCACCTGGATCTTCAGCGCCATTTGGGCGGAAAAATAGGCCAGCGTGGCCAGGAGCACCAGGGAACCCAATCCCAACAGGTCAATGGGTAGAGACGGGACAAGGTAATGCAGGGATTCCGCAAAACCGGCGATGTAAAAAGAGACGCTGATCGCCTGGGCGAGAAACAGGGGGATTCCGAGGGCGGCGCCGGACTCCACACCAAACGACCGGGAAATCATGTAATACGCGCCGCCGGTGCGCACCGTCATGTTGGTGGCGGTGGCGGAAATCGACAGGCCCGTTAAAAAGGTAATCAGTGAGGCCAACGTGACAATGAGCACGGTCGCCGCCAGGCCGACCTGCCCGACCACCCATCCCATGCGCAAATACATGATGACGCCCAGGATGGTCAGGATGCTGGGAATGTAAACTCCCAGAAACGTTCCGAACTTTTTCGGTTCCGTGGTGTCGCCCGGCGCGGTGGAGCCGTTGCCGTTATTTTTATCGGTGCCGTTAGCGTTGGCCATGCAGGTAGGTGAGCCGCTACGCGCGGATCGGATTTTAAACTCGTGAATTGTGACCGGAGATTTCTGGTCCGCCAGAAACGGTTAGCAAATTTCTCCTCCCCGTTAGAGGAGCCGCTATGCGCGGAGTGACGGGTAAGGCCCGGGCGGTGTACCCCCGCGGGTAATTCTCAAAATCTTACAATTGCGCCCAACGATTTTCTTTTACCGTCAATCGTCAGCAAATTTCCACTCCTGGAAAGGTGTGGCGACCGGCGTGACGCTGGACACATTTTTCAAATTGTGCTCGGGGATGTTCGCCAGCTATTAACGGTCAACCCATTCCCCCCCTCGGAAGAGGGTGGCGGAGAGGGAGGGATTCGAACCCTCGGTAGGGGATTAGCCTACACACACTTAGCAGGCGTGCGCCTTAAGCCAACTCGGCCACCTCTCCATTTTTATTTGAATTAAACTGCGTCCAACAATGTTCTTTTGCCGTCAACGACCAGCCAGTTGCCCCCCTGCAAAGGGGTGGCGGCCGGCGAGCCGCCGGTGGCAATTTTAAAACCGTCAATTGTGTCTGCCAATAAACAGATGCAGTCAACGGTCAACACATTCCTCCTCTGGCCGCTACGCGCGGGGCG
>JAOUPX010000051.1 GCA_029879645.1 Nitrospinota bacterium | reverse complement strand
ATCAAAATGAACCTCCCTTGGCGCTGGTTGCCGTTATCGGCGGCCTGGGAACTCCGTTTTTATTGAATACCGGCTCCGGAAATATTCCCGGCCTGACTCTGTATACCTGCGTGGTGCTTGCAGGTTCTATGGCCATTTACTATTTTCGACCCTGGGTTTTATTATATTGGTCCTCCTGGGTCGGTGGATGGATTGTGATGGGCATCGGCCTTGATCAACTCCCCGCTTCAAAGCCCGAACTACTCTTTTATTCATGGAGCGTACAGGCAGGAGTCCTGTTTATCTGGATTTTATTTTGGATGGTTTCCATAGCTCAAAAGAGAGGTCAATGGAAACCATCCGTTGCCGGAGGCTTGGCCCAGCCTAAAACAACATTTGACTGCCTGGTTCAGAACCCCAATCTGCATATCACCGTTCAAATGATTGCATCGGCGCTAATATCATTTCAGATGTCGAAATGGATCTGGAAACTGAGTGACATCCAATGCGGTAGCATTTCTCTGGCAGCCAGCGCGATTTTCTTCCTGGTGGTATTTTTTAACTGGCGCCTGAAGAAAGCACATGAATCCTCTGCCTTGCATGCCACAGTAGGAACTCTTTTATTGACCATCGCCTTGTTTCACTTATTGGATAATCACCACCTGTTCCTGGCTTACGCCCTGGAAGCCACTGTGCTTCATTATCTGGCTCACCGTACCCGTGAGCCGGCGGTGGAAATAGCGGCCTCCTCTTTCTTCACGGCCATCGGTTGCTGGTACTTCGTTCGCCTGTTTGGAAAGGTTGAAGGCCTCCCAATCTTCAATTATCAAGCGCTCGTTGATGTAGTGGTCATGTCGCTCGCGATTTACGCCTCGACCCACATAAACCTCAGGTCCACCTCAAAATTTTATATCCTTGCTGCCTATCTGGGTTTTCTTGCCTGGTTATTACGGGAACTGGGAGTTCTCCCCGACGGAAACAGCATGGTTTCCATTGCCTGGGGACTAACCGGGTCTACTTTAATGTGGATGGGATTACGAAGGAAGCAACTGGATTATTTCAAAGGAGGCTTTGCGACACTGGTACTGGTGGCGATTAAACTAATGATCATTGACTTGGCTCATATGGAAATCATTTGGAGAATCCTTATTTTTATAGGCTTTGGCACCGCATTTCTGATGCTGAGCTACTGGATGAAGAATATGTGGAAACTAGAGGAACCCAAAAGCCCCGCATAAGAGCTTAATCCAGGCTGTCTTTCCTATCCCACTTTTCATTAAACCGTTCCCTTTGAGAAGTCCGACTGGAGTTTGAGAAGATTGTAATAGGTTCCCTTCTTTTGGAGAAGGTCCCGGCGGGTGCCGAACTCTTCCACTTCCCCATGCTTCAATACCAGCACTTTATCGACCGTTTTCAGCGTGGACAACCGATGAGCGATGATAATCGAAGTCCGCCCTTTCATCAGCTCATGAATGGCATCCTGGATCTGACGCTCCGTTTCAGTATCGACACTGGAGGTGGCTTCATCGAGAATCAAAATCCTCGGATCAAATGCCAACGCCCGGGCAAAGGAAATTAATTGTCTCTGCCCCATGGACAGGCTACTGCCGCGCTCGATCAATTCCTGCTCATATTTGAAGGGCAGATTGTTGATGAAATGGTGAGAATTCACCGATTGGGCGACCGACTCCACCTCCTCCAGGCCCAGCGAGGTGTTGCCGAGGCGGATGTTGTCCATGATATTCCGCGAAAACAGAAATACATCCTGCTGAACCAGCGCCATCTGACGACGCAGATCCTGCTTGTTCATTTCCTTCAATGGAACCCCGTCAACCAGAATCCGGCCCTTTTGAATATCATAAAAACGGAGAAGGGTATTGATGATGGTCGATTTACCAGAGCCCGTCGCGCCGACAATCGCCAGGCTTTCTCCCTCTTTCAGAGAAAAACTCACATCCTTTAAAACATGGTTATCCTTATTGTAGGCAAACCAGACGTTCTCGAAATCGATGTTGCCGGCAATTTGAGATACGGAATGTGGACGCTCCGGGTTGGGCTGATCCTCCGGCGTATCCAGTAATTCGAATATTCTCTCAGAGGACGCCATCGCCGTCTGGATGATATTGAATTTCTCCGCCATATCGCGTATCGGCTCAAAAAACTTCTGCAGATACTGAAAAAAGGCGACCAGCACACCGAGTTGAACTTCATCCTGAACGAACCGCCCTCCCCCATACCAGATCACCAGGCCTATTCCGATAGCACTGAACACATCGATGGACGGCAGATAAATCGAATTATAATGCAGGGAACGTAAATCCTCTTTGAGCTTGTCCCGGTTGATCCCTGCAAATTTTTGGTACTGGGCATTTTCCTGATTGAATAACTGCACGGTGGTCATACCCGAAAGGTTTTCTTCCAGGGTGGAGTTGAGAGTGGTGACATGTGCCCGGTTTTTTCTGAGCGCATCCCGCGCCCGCGTCCGGTAGGCATACGTCGCCAGGTATAAAAAAGGGAACACAATGCACACCACCAGCATCAGCCGCCAGTCCAGCCATGCCAGCATCAGAAAAATACCCACAAGTGTGAACAAATCACTGAATACGAGGATCAGTCCCGACGTCAGCATTTCATTCAACACCTCGACGTCGTTGACGGTCCGGGTCATCATTTTGCCGATGGGATTACGGTCGAAAAACCGGAAGGACATTTTGTGCAGATGGGCGAAAACCTGAGTGCGCATATCGAACATGACCTTCTGACCGATATACTGCATGAGGGTGTACTGTAAAAACTGGCAGACAAAAGCACCCGCCAACACGGCCAGATAAATCAGGGCAATCCGGTCCAATCCCTCGTATTGGCCGAGGCGAATAAAATCGTCTATCGCCACCTTGGTGAGGTAGGGACCCGCCAGGTTCAGCACAGAGACCACCAACAGCAATACCAGCGAGACCGCCACCAGTTTCCCATAAGGCCGCAGGTACGCGAGAATGCGCTTGAACAAAGGCCAGTCGTAATACCGGCCCTCCAGGCTTTCTTCTTCCCACTCCGTCATTGCAGTAAAATCTCCATTTCCTGCGCCAGAGCCTGATTGGTATACATGCGCTGATACAATCCTTCGTTTTTCATCAATGACTCATGGTCACCGCACTCTACAATACGGCCCTGCTCCATCACCAGAATCTGATCCGCCTGACGGGCAACTGATAAGCGGTGGGTAATGAGTATGGTGGTGATGGCCTGGTCAAGCCTCTGTATGTTACTCAGAATGGTCGCCTCTGTTTCGATGTCGAGACTGGAGAAGGCGTCATCAAGAATCAGGATTTCAGGTTTCCTGATTAAGGCGCGCGCCAGGGCGATTCTTTGTTTCTGGCCACCGGAAAGCGAAACCCCGCGCTCTCCGACCACAGTATTCAACCCTTGCGGCCACCGGGCCAAATCCGGTGTCAGATGAACACAGCGGACCATGTCATCAATTTCCGCATCCGTTGCATCCTCCCGCCCTACTGAAATATTAGTGCGGATGCTGGTTGAAAACAGAAACGGGTCCTGGTCGACATACGCAATGTGCCGGCGTAACCGGTCCAGCGGAATTTCCTGGATAGGGTGACCGTCGATCAGGAGGGAAGACTCTGGCGCGTCGTATACCCGCGGGATCAACTGCGCCATCGAGCTTTTACCGGAACCGATCATCCCAATCACCGCCACGGTGCTTTCCGGCTCGATCCTGAAATTTAAGCTGTGAAGAACCGGATTGTCCTCGCCGGGGTAACGGAACGTCAACTCCCTGAACTCTATTTCTCCCCGCAAAGAATTGGCCGGTATCGTGGCCGGAGAGACAACCAGAAAGGACCGGGAATTTAAAAGTTCCAGAATGCGGCCCATGGCCGCCAAACCCTTCTGAGTCAAGTTGATCACGAATCCGATGGCCATCATCGGCCATGCCAGCATCATCAGATAACCGTTAAAAGCGACAAAAGCTCCGAGTGACATGTCCCCCGCGATCACCGCCTTGCTTCCCACCCAGAACGCGATCAGACTCGCGATACCGATCGTCAGCACCAGCGAAGGCGTGAACATTCCAAACAGTTTCGCCAGATGCATGTTGCGGGCAATGTGCTCGCGGTTCAATGCATCAAATCGTTTTTTCTCATTCTCTTCCTGCGCGAAGGCGTGCAGGACTCGAATGCCCGCCAGGTTCTCCTGAACCATCGAAGTGATCTTGGCCAGGTGCTCCTGAATGGCGGTATGCCGGACGCCGATGGTTTTGATGAATCCAAAAAATAGAATTGAAACCAGGGGCAGCGGCAGCAAAGCGTACAGGGTCAATTGTGGGTTGAGGTAAATCATCAAAGCGATTGCGGCAATGATCACCACCACCGCATCGAGGGCCACCAGCAGGCCCAGCCCAAGAAATTCCTTCACTGCGCGCAGATCGTTGGTGGCGCGGGACATTAAGTCCCCCACCTTGTGGTTTTGGAAAAACGTTTTATCGAGAGTTTGCAGGTGCTGAAACAGCTTGTTAAGGATATCGACTTCTATTTTGCGGGAGGGACCGAACAGGTACTTTCTCCACCCGAAACGGGACACGGCCTGCCCGACCGCCGCCAGGAAAAGCATTCCTGCATACCAGGCCAACTCGCTACCGGAAGGTTTTTGGGGAAGAAGGTCGATGAAGCTTTTAAGGAGCCAGGGAATAACCAGGCTGATGAAGTCGGTCACCAGAAGAGCAATAATCCCGATGGTGATTTCCCGGCGGTAGGTCTGCAGGTAGGGGATAAAGGCTTTAATGCGCTTCATGATTCAGTCTAAGTACAGCGGCCCCAAATACATCGCAAAAAAACTAGCCTTCCAGGGCCGTGGAGAGGAACATCACTAATATTCCGACGAACAGGAGGACCAGGTTCAAATTTTTCTTTTCGTCTTCCTCGTGCACCGTGGGCAACAGGTCGCCGATAGAAATATAGAGGAAGGTCCCTGCAGAAATCCCCAGAGCGAACCCGATGGGATCGGGGCTGAGGTGATCCATCACATTCATGGAAATTAACGCGCCGATGGGGGTCGCCAGCGCGAAGATAAACATGGAAGTCAGAATTTTCTGCCGGGAATATTCGCCGCCCTTTACCAGAATACTGCTGAGCGCCAGCGCCGCCGGAAACTTATGGATCGTCACCGCCAGCAGGATCACCATACTGATATTGAGGATATTGCCCGCGCCGATGGCCACCCCATCGAGAATACTATGGAATCCGATACCGGCATAAGCGGCAAGGCCTATCTTGTGGTAGTTGCATCCCCCTTCCTCACAGGGGTGCACCATGATAAATTTTTCCATCACATAGATGCCAAGAAAACCCAGCATGATCGGAAAACCCATTTTCTTGCCGAGAATGGGGGAAATCTCAGGTATCATGTGAAAGAATACCGCCCCCAGCAAAATCCCCGCACAGAAGCTGATCAGCATGCGAAAGGTTTTCTGCGACCAGGGCTTCAGCGTGGGAATCCACCCGCCGGCCATGGTAATGGCAAAAATAAAAATCAGAAATAAGTATACGACCTCGTTATCCATAGACCTTCAATACCCGAGAGGATTTCCCATCCCCAGTTTCATAATAAGCCTGTTTTTGATGGGCAAAGTGAGGCAGTATATCCCATTTTGAGGCTCTTCACTGAATTAATTAACGTTGCATCCTAGGATGTTTTTGGCCGTTCCGGGTTTCCAAATTTCTGCCCAAAACTCGATTATTTTAGCATTTTCGATTAATCTGTTAGCTCCACAATCAAGCGTTCCCCTCACAATTTCAAAAAAGCTGTGTTACTCTTTTAGAAAGCATTCATTTCGGGAAATCCGGAATTATCCGACAACTCCATCCACGGAAACGTTCTCAATTCCATGATCAGCGTCATTTTAGCCGGGGGCAGTGGCGAGCGGTTCTGGCCGCTCAGCCGGGAAAGCCATCCCAAACAACTCCTGAACATCGCGGGCGAGAAAACTCTCATCCAGCAGACGGTGGAGCGGCTTTTGCCGCTGACGCCGATCGACCGCATCTATATTATCACCAACGAACAGCATGCGTTTCAAACCCTCAGCCAACTGACGCCTTACGGGTTTTCACCCGATCACCTGATCGCCGAACCGGTCGGGCGAAACACCGCCCCGGCGGTTGCCCTGGCGGCGGAGTTGTTCAAGGATCAACCGGACGAAATCATGGCGGTATTCCCCGCCGACCACGTGATAAGCGACCCCGACACCTTCCACGCTACTCTGGGCCAGGCGGAAGCGGCGGCCCGGCAGGATTATCTGGTCACCCTCGGGGTCAAACCCACGCGGGCGGAGACGGGTTACGGCTATATCCTGAAAGGCGGCGCCCTGGATAAACTGGACAATGCCTTCCAGGTCGGACAATTCACGGAAAAACCCGATCGTGAGACAGCGGAACATTTTCTGAAACAGAAAAAGTATTACTGGAACTGCGGCATTTTTACCTGGAAGGTATCCGCAGTTCGAGCGGAATTGGAAGAACACGCGCCGAAAGTGATCAAACCGCTGGCGAACATCGAAAGCCATCTCCAAAGCGCCAAAGGGAAATTTCCCTTTCGCGTATTCAATGACCAGGGAAAGAAAATTTTCGAGTCACTGCCGTCGATTTCCATCGACTACGCCGTCATGGAGCCCTCCAAAAACGCGGCGGTGGTTCCGACCACCATGCCCTGGAACGACGTCGGTGCGTGGAGCGCGCTGGATGGCATCTCCAAAACCGACGGTGACGGAAACGTGTTATCGAAAAACGTGTATCAGGTTGACTGCACCGGTACGCTGGTCAAGGCAGACGGCCGTTTGATCGGCGCGGTGGGACTCAGAGACATGATTGTGGTGGATACGCCGGACGCCCTGTTGATCTGCCCCAAGGACAGGGCGCAGGACGTCAAGCAGTTGGTAGCGGAGTTGAAAGAAAAACAGCGTCCTCAAATAAAACTACATACCACCGTACAGAAGCCCTGGGGTTGTTACACCACGCTCGAACAACGTGATGGATACCTGGTCAAGCGCATCGAGGTTCTTCCCGGCGAGAGCCTCAGCCTGCAATCGCACCAGCACCGCGCCGAGCACTGGCTGGTGGTTTCCGGAAAAGCGGAGGTGGAATGCGACGACAAAAAGATGATCCTGAAAGCGCCCGAGACGACTGTCATCCCCAAAGGCGCGAAGCATCGCCTGGCCAATCCCGGCAAGGAGCTATTGATCCTCATCGAAACCCAGCTTGGCGACATCCTCGACGAAAACGACATCAAGCGCTATACCGACCTTTATGGACGGGCCTGAGCCAAGTCTCCCCCAGGTTCCAGTTATTTCATTAAACGTAAAAGATTTCCGGCGGCATAGGCACGGATGACTTCCTGCGGGTCGTCGAGCATCTGGATCAGCAATTGAAAAGCTTCCGGTCCACCCATCCTGCCTGCGGACCGGACTGCAGCGGTGCGAACGCGTGTCTTGGGGTCTCCCAAAGCTTTCGCCAACAGGCGGGTGCGGTCGGGAATGTCCACATCACCCAATACGCGCGCGGTGGAGGCCCGTACCGCAAAATCCTTATAATCCAACAAGGCTTCGAACACATTTTGGCATTCAGCCGACTTCAACCGATACATTGCCAGTGCGGCGGAGAGTTGCACCAGCGGGTCGGAATCGGTACAAATTAACTTCACCTGTTTTTTCACCTCATTCGGTGGAAGGTAACCCAACTCGAGGACTGCATTGCGCCGCACCATGGGACTGGTGTGAAGACTCAGCTTTATCAACGGACGAAACAACTCCATATCTGCCCGCTCACCGAGGGTTTTTAAACTGGCGGACAACACCTGTTCTTCGTCCGAATCCAACAACTCCTTCAAAAGATTGATTGAGGCCTCATCCCCTATCTTGCCAAGATAGGTAATGGCCTGGAAACGGTTGAGAGTATCTCCTCCTTTAATGGCCCCGGTCAGTTCACTGAAATGCTGTTTCTCTCCCAATTGCACAAGGGCATAGGCGGCGGCCAGACGGACCGTGCGGTCGGGACCTTCCAGTAAGCGCTCAATGACGGGAATCGATTCCTTATCGCCCAATTCAGCCAGCAGGTCCAGCGCGGTACTTTTCACCCAGACACTTGAATCGGTCAGACGTTCTCGTCCCATGGCTTTGGCTTTGGTCTTTGAAAGGCCGGAAATCCCCTGCAATGCAAACTGGCGGGTGGTGGGATAGAAATCCTGAGCGCCTTTTTCGAGAAGCGGGATGAGGGCGGGGTCTTGCGACTCCCCCACCGCACGCGCGGCGCCACTTCGGACAAAAGCCTCTTCACTTTTCAAAGCCTGTTGCAAAATAGCGTAGCACTGCTTTCGGATTTCGGCGATCACCTCCCCCGTGTTCACCTCTTTTTCATCTGCGTAAGAAACACAGGCCAGTGCCGCCCAAAAAATCAGACTCCATGCCAGTCCGTGATTAATCTTCCAGCGCATACAACAGCATCTCTTTCTTAAAAGGTTGAACAACAGGTTCCGTAGAGGCAACGACCTCAGTCATCTCTCGGTAAAGCCGAACCGCTTGACCATAAATCCCGGCTTCCTCATATTTGCGGCGGTTGTTGTACCCGGCGTGCAGGATGGAGCATTTCTCGATTAGGGCCTCCAAAACCCAGTCGCGCTGACAGGGGTTAAGATGCCCCTCTTTCAGGATTTTTTCCAGCGCGTAAACACGAAAGCGGTCCATCCCCCTGAACTTTTGGGATAACTGATCGGCATGTCCCCCGGTTTTGACGATCAAGGGTTCCGGAATGAAATCCACCGGATAACGCGACGTCAACCTTAGCCAGAGGTCATAGTCCTCACAGGCGGCCAACTCATCATCGAACCTCCCAATGTCACCAAAAACCGAGGTACGCATCATAATGGAGGAAGGACTGATGATACACAAGGGCAGACAGTGCCTGAAAATATCGCCCGAATATTTACGGTGCTTGTTCATGGGGTTCACACGGACGCCCCTGCGAATCCAGATTTCATCGGTGTAGCAGACCATACGGTCGGGCCGGCCCAGCATCCAATCAACCTGCACCTTCAGTTTGTTTTCTATCCACCGGTCGTCCGAATCCAGAAAACAGATCAACTCGCCGCGAGCCATTTCGATCCCCTGGTTGCGAGCCACAGAGACGCCCCGGTTGTCCTCCCAACGGTGAACCCTTACCTGGGGGAACCCGCCTAATAGTGTGGGCGTGTCATCGGTCGAACCATCATCCACCACAATCACCTCAAAATCTCGAAACGTCTGATCAAAAACCGACCGTAAAGCGGTTTCCAGGCACCAGGCCCGGTTAAATGCCGGAATAATGACCGAAACCAACGGTTTTTCAGGTTTTTTGGAGATTTTCATTGGATCATTAAATTCAAGGGGTTCGGCGCAAACCGGGGGATGCCAGAACGTCCGAAATAGTGTATAATCATCTGATTTTACAAGGGTTTTCCTGTGATTGTCACGGGCTATAAAAGCCTTGACAAAGTAGCGATTTTCCCATATTAGTAACACCTTTGCGAACAAAATGTGGTTGAATTAGGGGGTAGTCACAACCCTGTTTACGGTCGTCCAAAGGCCACCCATGGAGAGTCCTGCTATGGATTACAAAGAGGTCACCCAACTCTTCAAGCCTGACCTGGAAAAGGTCGAGCTTGCTCTGAGGGATAACTTCCTCTCGGATATCCCTATCGTCCCCGGAATCGGGGAATATATCCTGAGCTCGGGAGGCAAGCGTATCCGCCCCATGCTTTTAATGATCAGCTCCCGCCTGTGTGGCCAGGACCTGAACGAGGCGGTGGTCAAGCATTGTTGCGTGATTGAAAATGTCCATGCCGCCACCCTCCTGCATGACGATGTGGTGGATGAAACCACGGTCCGTCGGGGCCGCCAGACCGTCAATTCCAAATGGGGCAACGATGCCAGTATTCTGGTCGGAGATTATCTGATCGCGCAATCGTTATCTCTGCTTTCCGACGACGTCAATCCCGTTATATTCAAGGCCTTCTCCCGGGCGGCCAAGCTGTTGGTGGAAGGCGGCTTGCTGGAGTTCTCTAATGCCCGTGACATCCAGGTCACTGAAAAGCATTGCATGGATGTCATATATCGGAAAACCGCCTCGATGATGACCTTGAGTTGTCATTTGGGAGGTCTGATTGCCGGAGCCAATGAAGAACAGGAAAAAGCCCTGATCGCTTTCGGGGATAATTTCGGGATAGCGTTTCAACTCATGGACGACCTGATGGATTACGATGGGACTAAGGAGCAATTAGGGAAACCCCCGGGTACCGATTTCAAAGAGGGGCACGTGACCCTGCCGCTTCATCACCTGTACCATCATTCGAAAAACGGGCTGAAGCAGGAAATTGAGCAGTTCATCCAGAACGATAAACTGACTGACAAGGAACTGGATTATATTCTGGATCGCATGCGAGACGGCAAAGCCCTGGAATACACTCATGATCTTGCCCAAACCCACATGACCCGCGCGAAAGAAGCGCTCCAATCCACAACCTTCCCCGTACCCGAATACAAAGACGCATTACTCGCCGTCGCCGAATACATCACCGGCCGCCACACCCTCTCCAAAACCACCCTGGCCAGAGCTCCTCAATGTTAATGGATTGAATCTCTTTATTTCTCCAACAGCTTTTGCCGGTTGCGGTGTCTCCAATTAGGGATTAACTTAATGGTGTAGAGACCCTCTTGAGGGAGACTGGCATGAGTATTTCCCAACATCCCTATATTTCATTGGCCCAGGAGTCTATTCAACATTACCTGATCCACCAGACCAGACTGCCTTGCCCTGAATCTCTGCCACAGGACCTTAAATCGCCCTCAGGTGCGTTTGTTTCGATCAAAAAGTTAAAACAACTGCGCGGGTGCATCGGTACCCTGGAACCGTGCGAACCCAACCTGGCGATGGAAATCATCGAAAACGCCCTAAAGGCGGCCCTGCAGGATCCCCGCTTTTCTCCCGTCACATCAGAAGAGCTTCAGGACCTGACCTATTCCATTGACGTGGTCCGGCCCCTGGAAAAAATTTCGGGTCCGGCAGAATTGGACCCTCATGTATACGGTCTGGTGGTGCGGAGCAATGGCAGGCAAGGGGTGCTTCTGCCCGATCTGGAAGGAGTGGATACTGTCGAGGAGCAAATCCAAATCTGCCGGTCCAAAGGCGGAATTCACGATGGGGATCCTATAGACCTGTACCGCTTCAAGGTGGAGCGATTTCGTTGATCTCCGGCAAAAAAAACAGGCCGGCATTTCTACCGGCCTGCTTCCTGAAACTCTGAAAATTTATCCGACGTAAATTACCTTACTCGCCGCAGTACGCGTGTCCATGTTCTTGCCCCGGTTGGTGTGATCGTCGATTTCCGCCGCACAGCCAATCATCCGGCCGAACAGGAACGCCATGAAACTGGCCCATTCGATATCTTCCTCCTTAATGGACCCTTTCTTGTAATCGGACCACAGCATCTTGAGCAGGATCACCGCGATAACGGCGTCGACATTGACGCAGTACACGTTCTTCGTCACCTTGGCTTTGAACAGCCCTTCCACCAAATTATGGTAGAAGTCGAGAAATACATTGTACAGCCCTTTGTCCTTGAACAACTTGCTGACATATTCCTCACGCGGGTCGACGTTAACATCTTTCCCCTTGAATACCGGGTGGTTAACACAGGGAATCTTGGCGTATTCCAGGTTGCCGAGCCCTTTCTGCTCATTCTTGTAATTTCCGTACCATTTGGAATAATCCACCGCCAGTTTCTCCAAATCGACCCCATGCTTGGAGTCAGCGGGATCTTTCAGCGCTGTGTTCTTGAACTGATCAATCAGAAATGCCGCCGCTTCGTAACCGTTTCCACCGTGGGCAAAACCGGTATGAGTCAGGAAACCGATAAAGCTTTTGTTGACCTGAACCCGATTCGGCTGTTCCGGTCCATCGGCACTAACGGCGCCCTTGGAACCCTGAGCTGAGATCGTGCCGGGACCATTTGTAATGATCAGTCCCAGGAGAACCTGAAACTCAAAAAGCTCCCCTTCAGTCGCATCCCGTCCCATCAGGGCCATAAATGCGGTGCGGGTGAAGCTTTGTGCGACCAGATCGTCAATTTTCACCCCGCAGAAATTGTCGGAGCCATGCCTTTCTTCCGGTGCCGCCACGCCCACCATAGTGCTGTAGATCAGGCTGTACCACGGCAACCGCACCAGGGTGGTTGTAGAAATTTTCTTGGACCTCAAACTCGGCCAGGCCAGTGTGGTCCAGACAGCGGCTACCACGGCATCCCTGGAGGCATTGCCTTTATGCTCGCTGGCAAAATCGGAAAGGAAATCGATGAAAACCGATTTCCCCTTGGATTTGCAAAAATCTAGAAGCTTGGCGGCACAGGTATCGTCCGAAGAACCCAGAAGTGCATCCTTATGACCGGAGGCACCTTTAATGAGAGATTTATAATCGAAAGATCCTTCAGAATCATCCAGATCGGTCAGTTTAAAAATATCCAGTAACGCCTGCGCCGCATCCATGGCCTTCTGCGCTTTCTTTTTGCCGATGATGGAAACCGCGGCAGATTGCACAGTATTGGGAGAATTCCCCGCTTCCCTGGAAGCGGTAGCCGCAGCCAAGGCCGGTTGGCCGTTCAAATTGACATAGGCGTTGAGCACGGCATTGGCCATCGCGGTTCCGGTTGCGCTGGGATAACTGTGAGTCAGCGCGAATACCAGATTTTCCTCAAACGATCTATTGGACGCATCCAGGATGGAAACATTGTGAATCTGTGAGACTTGAGTCTTCGGATCCATTTTAGATGCCCCGCTGGCGTCCTTCAGGGTTTCCCGGCTGAATTGGGCCCCGACCTGTTGTTTGAGCGCTTCAATCTGTTCGTTATACGGCTCTATGGCTTTCACCTGCGGAACATCCAGTTCCTTGGGCAAAGTAACGCCGTTGTTATTGCCGAACCAGCACTTCAAAGACAGGTTGCCTCTCGGTTCAAAGTCAGGCTTCTTACCGTTCATTTCCATTACTTTGGTGAGAGCCTCAGGGATGTGAGCAATGTTGGTAACCAACGCCCCTTTCTTGGAGCAAACGGGATTTTCAGGCGTATAAATATCATTCACCCCGAAATATTCCTTGAACCACCCTTCCTTGGCCATGGCATCATCACCCGAACCCGCCAGCGACCCGGCATGCCCGCAGGACTTGGTGAGCTTGGCCTTCCAGCGTCCCACTACACACGCAATGATCGGCTTGTCGGACTTCAGTCCGTGCTCATAGTAACCGCCAGGTTCACAATATACGATGGAGGCCTGGGAGCGATCATCATTATTAAAGGCATGAATAAATTCCTGAGGTCCGTAATGGATGTACACATCCTTGCCACTGGAAACGGAGGTGGTGGTTCCCCATCCAGCAGTCGACAGGTACACAGCAATAGTGGTGGTGAAATTTCCAGAGTTGGAAAAAATCGCCACCGAACCCTTGATCAATGACTCTTCCGGACTATTCCCGCCCAGTGCTCCGCCAAGGCGGACGTGGTTCCAGGAATCGGCCACACCCAGACAATTGCCGCCGAACAAATCGACACCGTTGGTCTGGCAGATCGCCCGCATGATGCGGGAATCCCTGACGGAAACTTTTTCCGTAAGAACGATGACTTTTTTCAAATTGGGGTTGGCGCGCACCGCTTCCGCCACACCGTCTTTCACGCCGGACGGAGGCAGATAAACGACACAAGTATTAAACTCATGACCGGCGGCCATACCTTCTTGAATGGAATTGTATACAGGGATTTTGCCGGACTTGGTCGGCAGGAATTTCCCGGATTTACCGGGACCGGTTCCGAATACAATGTTGCCACCGGAATATTCATGACTGACCGGGGTAACCCCGGAACTTTCTTTACCCAATATATTTAAAACGATGACTTTATCATCCTTGGTCGCCAACTCCGATAATGAATTGACCCCTACGTAATAAGGGAAACCTGCGACTCCTTCTTTATGCATTTGACTATTCCTCCAGAATAACGCTTAGCGATTCGAATAAGTTTATTTTATGTTTAGCGACTTTTTGATTTCGTCCTTGCCGCCGTTCAGCATCCAACGGTTAACCGCACGCGCATAGTTGATCACTTCCGACATCGCGCTGTCGTGCCCGAAAAAGCGGTAGGGAATTCCCAGAGAATCCAATGTATCACGCAGGTACGCCATACCCCGGACCAGGTTGGGTCCGCCGCGGCCTACCACCACAAACAGAGGTTTCGGCCCATATTGCTGGAAAAACCATTTGATACCGTCAGCCATGGCACGGAAGGTCTCATAAATATCCGTATTATTGGCTTTACCACCAATTATAAAAAGAACATTCGACTGGGGAAGCCAGTATTTAAAAGTAATTTTGGAAATATCATTCATCTTCTCGTAAGGGGGATTGCCGCCAAAGTCGGAGGAAATGGTTGCATCCTCACCCAGCAATTCGGTCACCATGGCATTGGCGCCACCGCCAAAGGTCGGCGCGGTGATTGTTCCCAGATCGTTGATGACATACACATCACTCTGTCCCTGATAGGTCCGGAGCTGATTGATTTCCTGCTCAAAATCCGAATCATCGGAAGCAAACAGATCGTCCGGCAAATGCAGACGCTTCCACGCCGGATCATCCTGATCAAAAGCGCATTTAAAGTCACACGCGACTGGAGTCAGACGCTTGCCGTTGTTAAACATGCGGATCGGGTTGAGCTCCAGCATCAACATGCCGTAGTTGTTGTACAGATCCCAAAGTTTGGGGAGGTTCTGCACGAGGGGGCTGATGATTTCTGTTGGCGCACCCAGGCTGTCCAGGGCATTGGAAACATGAAACGCTTTCAACCCGGTCAACGGGTCAAATGGCACCACCGCCAGCTTGTCCGCAGGCAACTCTTCAATATCCACCCCGCCGTGATGGGTAATGGTCATGCACGGCGTGCGGTAAACGGTGCTGTCGGTAATTGAAAAATAAACTTCATAATCTGCGGGCACACCGCCTTCAAAGGTCACACCATTGGACTTGGTGATGCGGTTACCATCCTGATGGGTGGCAAAATACAGCCGCTCTTTTTCTTTGAGCGCATCATGAATATTATCGACGCGTCCAATCAATCCGGACTTGCCTTTTTTCCCAACTCCGCCTTTGAAAAAGGGTTTAATGAAAACCTGCTTGTGCTTCTTAATCATTTCCTTGATTTCTTCAACGCTGGCTTCCGGTCCACGAACATCTGACCGGGGGAACTCCACCAGGTCCAGCAACTTCCGTCCCCACAACATACCGGTAATTTGCATTTCAATTCTCCTGCCTTATAAATTCTTTGAAAAAGTGATTATATAAATGAATACCTGATCGTATTTAGATGACTCTACGCACAGTAAGGACGGCTGGAAGGAAATAAGATCTTCCACCTCATTGTTTTTTTTACTCAAGAGCGGGAACTCCAGATTGGAACGCACCATTTTATGAAAATTGGCGGTTTTGTCAATCCCTACTCATAAAACCGTCAATTTTGATTATTTCGAGAGTTGCCTTAGGGCGAAAGGCCTGATTATAAAAAGGGGTCAATTTAGGCATCTTTTTCTGCATTGAGGGCTGGGGTTGTGACCAATACACAGGCCATCACAAGATACCAAAGCGCGGTTCCAATACCCAGGGTTCCCAGGAAAAGAGTGCCAACCCCAAAAAATCCAAATACCTGGGGAAAAGTAATAAGTAAATAGTGGACTACGGATAGAGCGGCTGGTACCGAGGCGTAAAGAACGGCCTTTTCCGCCCCCTTAATTTTCCATACCCATAGGGCAACGAAAACCACCGCCGGCAGTTCCAGCATGAAATAATGGCCCCGCGCAACGGGCGAAGCAATCAGCATGGCCGCGCAAGCCAGTCCGAACGCGGCCAACTGGCCCTGAAAACTACCTGCGCGCCTCCAGGCCACGGGAATCAGCAAAAGGACCAAAACCACACGAACCGCCAGAATTACTTTGATAACACTCGGAGAATTCATAAAACGGCCTGTCGCGTCGGCGTACAGCCACGGATTCCGTTCCGGCGTGTCGGAAAACCAGAAAACCAACTGATTGCCGGTATGGTAGAGGGCATTACTCAAGCTTTGATTTTTCGGGCCCCGGGGATTGGAAAAATGCCCCTCGACGCTCGACTCCACCGCCTGCCCCCCGATCAGGTGCGACCAGGTTTTCAAATGCGCCGCATTCGACTGCCAGCCGATAAACATTGAAGGGACAACGAAAAAAAACAGAACCAGGCCTCCGGTGACTCCCACTCCCGCGCCGGGAAACCGGAAAGGCCTCGCGAGGCTTTCGGAATTTTTAAGGCGATGGATCGCTAACAGGAAAACCAGGAAAAACACCGGCAATGCAGGAATAATTTTAAATACGACGGACAGGGAAAGCACCATCCCTCCCACCGCCGCTCTCTTCCAGGTGTCGCTTTCCAGAATCAGACGGAGTCCCAATAACAGCAGATACAAAATGAGAATCCCCACCTGCCCCCTCTGCAGGCAATCCAATGTCGGAATCAAAACCGTTACCCCCGCCGCGATCTGAATCCGGCGCAGGGTTTTCATCCCGCCCTCTCTGCCGGTGAGATCGCCTGCGCCAGACAGACTCACCAGTCGAACTATTTCCCGATAACACCCCCAGGCCATGGCCAGCGAAAGGAAATACCAGAGAACTCCCTGCCATTGCGGTGACAGTGTGTGGAGGGGAGCCATGAGGATGGCGAACAGCGGCGGATACAGATACATCCAGCCTCTGGGATTGGTGATCTTGTACGGATCGCGCCCGTCAAAAAAGGCCGCTCCGGCTTCAGTGAAAACGGTTAAATCGGTGCGGTGTTCTAAAATTCTCCAGGGATCGGCCTCGGCGGCAACGGGATCGAAGTGAGCACGCTGCCTAACATCGGTCAACCCCCAGACCACCAAACCCAGACACAAGGCCGCCAGCCACGCTTTTCCTTTTCCAGAAACTTCAGCCATCAGTCGTATTGTCCGAACCAATCACGCAAGCGGATCCACAACAGGTCAATAAACATTTGGGTGGAATCTTTCAGTATATGAACCTTCGAAACCGGATCGTTGACCCAGGTGACGGGAACTTCCCTGATCTTCAGTCCCGCCTTGTCCGCCAAAAACAGAAACTCGACATCGTAACAAAAACCGTCGACCGCCAGTTTCGGCAAAAACAAAAGCACGCGCTCCCTCCGTACGACTTTGAAGCCGCACTGGGTGTCGATGAAACCGCGCAGAACAATCATCTGCACCATCCAGTTGAACACCTTGCCCATACCTTCGCGATACCAGGCCTGATGTACCTCGACATTGGACTCCGGCAGAGAACGCGAGCCGATGGCAATATCATAACCGTTTTCCAGGTAATGAACGAGCTTGGGAAACTCCTCTATGTGTGTTGAAAAGTCGGCATCGGAGAACAACAAGACTTCGCCCTTCGCTTCCTGAATGCCTCGGCGGATGGCAAATCCCTTGCCCCGGTTATTTTGACTTGTAAAACTGCGGCCCTGGTCCGAGGGGAAAAACTCGTGAAAAACCTCAATGGTGCGGTCATGGCTTCCAGCATCAACCAGCACGACCTCCCACGCATACTCCTGCTTCTCAAGCCAGTCACGGAGCAGGGGCAGGGTTCGCCTCAGACGGAGCTCTTCGTTATACGCAGGTATGATAATCGAGAGATAAATGGACTGTTTCCTTCCTTAGAATTCGCCCTGAGTTTGCCGAAGGGCTCGGAATGGCAAACCTGTCACCCTGAGCCTGTCGAAGGGCGGCAGGTTATCCTGTTAACAGAATAACATAACGAATATGTGTGTTTTGATGTTGGCTACAGACCCGGCGGGAGCTGGGTGTTTTCGTCGGAGTAAACTTCTTTCAATTGCCCGGCGGTCAGGTCCACCGCTTGGCTCAAATCGGCGCCGTGCAGATAGGCGCCGTTGAGCCGCGTCCCCTGCAACTGCGCGCCTGTGAAATCAGTCATCATCAGGTCGGCTTCTTCCAAATTGGCGTTCTGAAGTTGAGCCCCGGAGAGAATCGCGTCCTGCAGGTTGACGCCGCGCAAGTCCGCCCCGCGCAGGTCGGCATCATTAAGGCGCGCGCCCATCAGATCAGCTTCCACCAGACAGGCATCCTGCAACACCGCATGACTCAGGTCGACCCCTTTGAGCACGGCGCGGTCACCTTCCCTGCCTTTGGTGCGAAACCACAACGCGTGATCTTCCAGAATTTTTTCGAGCATGATATCCCCGTCTCCAATCCAAAAGTGCTTCGGCAATTATGGAAATCAAAATATACCGATGAACATGGTACTTGGAGATGCAAAATGATTCAAACACAAATGGAGCAATACAAAAAAAACGGCCCCAGATACCTGGAGCCGTTTGTTTTAAAAAGCAAAGAGATTAACCGACTCTTTGCCAGGGAAGATCCTCGGTCACAATTCCCATCCTGCTATGATTCTCCTGATCATCGCCCGAGGCCTTTGCGCTTGTTCCATCTGTCGAGCCCGAAGTTTGCCCGGTATTGTCCTCGATAGTCTTCGACCAGACCGCATGCCGATCCAAGACACTAATGACACCGGAATCCGGTTCCGGATCTGCCGCCCAGGCGTTAACCCCCATCAGGGAGAATACAAAAAACACGGCGGAAATTAATGCGATAATCTTTTTCATGGCGTTCCTCCTTTCAAAAAAGGTTCGTCAGTTTGCCGGCACAGTAAACAGCCCGATTACGTGACTCAGGAACAAACGATTTTGAAAAGAACAAAACCAAAAATTTTAATTAACCTGGCCCAATTCCAGGCCGCAATACGTGCCGACCCAATTGAGTTTTTTAACTCTTAAAAAAAATATAAAACCTTGAAAATGGCGCGGCAAGGTTGGGAAAAATTAATTTTTTTTAATTAAATCCGGACGGCTAGATGAAAACAAAAAACATTTGTGAAGGGTTCTGATTTTAAAATAAAAACCGGGACACGAATGCGTCCCGGTTTAACTGGAATAGTTTCAGGCAACCGGAAGGTTGATCCCCTTCCGGTTGTACCCTCAACTGGCCTTTGAATGGGGAGACCGATTCAAAGGCTTACTCATTACGAGGCATAAAGGTCTGACCGTCATCGTCCACCGATAAATCGACTTTTACAGTGTCGATATGGCTCGGCGTGGCTGGAGCGGCAGGAGTTTCATTGTCGCGGGATCCCCATACAGCCAGTGTAGCTTCTGCACCGGCCGGGATTTCGGCATTAGCGATGTCACTCGAGCCTTGGGATTCAGAAGTCGCCGTCTCTTCACCTAAAACTTCTTCGCCTTCCGGGATGGCCAGGGTTTCCTGTTCAATGGCTTCTTGCAATGGAAACTCATTGGCAAACGCCGGACCGGTTACAGCCAGAATAAAAAACACCGCACTTAGAACTCCAATTAACTTTTTCATGCTACAGGACTCCAAAAAAAATAATTTTGATGATGCCCCACTTGATGATTTCATTATGCCGGTTGTTGGATGCCCCAAACATTATTCCAAGGATTCGCCAGAATCAAGCCGGGGTATGGCTTATTCTCTTGACCTATCCCCAGACACCGATTTCATCTAATTTCTAAATTTACGCTTTCCGTATACGAAATCAATGGAATAATTAAGAATTTTAAAAAAATTTTTTCTTTATTTTTCAAATACTTAGGCCGATGGGGAGGCGGTTTATGTATTTCTTCCCGGTCCTTAAAAAAAGTTTGAGTTCAAAATTCCCTGCCACCAGATGGTACACCTGCTCGATTTTCCAGGGGCTTTCGCTATCATATATAAAGTCATTTTTGACTTATATGAAATATGAATTATTTTGATTGCGATAACAAGAAATTGCGATTAAGGGACTTGATAAAAGCCATTGGAGCGCCAGGCAAATTGGTGATGAATACTTTCACCTGCCCGCTATCCATGGGTTGATCAAAAGGAATCTTTCTTTAAACAGGCTTGAAGATCATCAGGGTGAAAATAGCGAGCACTGCGGGGAAGGCGATGATGCCGAGGACCCTCCAGATACGTTCATACTGCCAGTAGCGTGCCGGCAGACGCTCTTTGTCCAGGGCGCTCTCCGCCAGCGCTTTCATTCTGTATTGGAGGATGGCGGCGGGTATCCAGCACAGTCCGGCGATCACGAATAACATCATCGACAGCCAGATCCACAACTCGGTAAATGCGTACCCCTTAACACGCATCATCCACACGCCGGTGACCGGGAGCAGAACGATCGGCGGCAGGGTAAACAGCCAGTCGGCAAGCACCACCTGGCGAAGCACGAAACGGATCGCGTGGAGATTGCCCACCCGGTTGGCCCGGTAGAGGGAAAACGCACTCCCCACCCCCGCACCCAGCAT
>JAOUPX010000050.1 GCA_029879645.1 Nitrospinota bacterium | reverse complement strand
TGCCGCCTTCACGCTGGAAGAATATGGATTCATCGGAAGCCGCCAGATGGCGGCGCGGATCAAGGAATCGGGCCAAAATGTTTCCGGCATGATTTCACTGGAAATGCTGGGATACCGGACCCGCGAGCCCGGCTCACAAACCTACCCCCCATACGTCGACCCACGCCAGTATCCAGACACGGGGGATTTCATAGCAGTGGTGGGCAACGAGCCGTCACAGGCTTTGGCACTAGGCCTGGCGGATGCTCTCAAAAAGACAACCCCTGAGTTGGGAGTGGAGTCCCTGGTGCTTCCCGGACGCGCCGACGATTTTGTTGAAGTCCGTTTGAGTGATCACTGTGCGTTCTGGGAACAGGACTTCAAGGCGGCGATGTTGACGGATACCGCGTTCTTCCGCAACCCGCATTATCATCAGGCGACGGATACCCTCGACACGCTGGACATCGATTTCATCCGCGAGGTTTGCGCAGGATTGATCGAATATCTTAAAGCACCGATAGTCTAAACCAATTTACGCTAAACGCTGTCCTGCTTCCAAAACAAAACAATCCAATCCTGTCCTTCCACCTCTGAACAACTAAGAACACCCCAAAAACAACAACTTAACATAAAAATCGATTAATAGTGTTGAATAAATCGTCAAAATCGAATACTATTTCATTTCATCCAAATTAAACATAGGTCTGACCTCACAAGCTTCCCAAGTCGAATGTCAAAGAACTTATTAAAAATAAAGTATTTACATACATCGAAACAGGCTGCCCAAAGATATTTGAAGAAAAAAATCCAGCCTCCTTATAATTAGATTAGCGAATGCTTCTCTATTCGTTTTAAACAAATATATCTCGAGATTACTATGGCTTGGTTAAACTTTCATCATCTGCTTTATTTTCAGACCGTGGCCAATGAAGGCAGTATCATTCAGGCTTCCAAAAAGCTTCGTCTCGGCCAGCCTACTATCAGCACGCAACTCAAACTTCTCGAAGAAGCGCTTCAGGTCAAATTATTTGAGCGCAAGAATAAAAAAATGATTCTGACGGAAGAAGGAAAGGTTGTGCTGGACTACGCCAACCAGATTTTTGCCCTGGGCGATGAATTAAAGGAAGTTATTTTTGATCAAAGCTTTTCCAAACGATCCCATCTGCAGGTGGGGTTTATGGAAAGCCTACCCAAGAGGCTGATTCACAAGGTAGTGCAGTTTGCACAGAAAGGTGAGCAAAGCACCATAACCGTTTTGGAAGGGAACGGAGAATTTCTGCTTAGGGAGCTTTCTGCCCATCGGCTGGACCTGGCATTCACCAATTTCCCTCCTCATATTGGAGATGGTGCCGAATTTTCCTCAAAGCGTCTCGCCAGTGTTCCCATTTCAATCTTCGGCACGAGCCGTTTCCGCCATATAAAGTCCAATTTTCCAAAATCCCTGCAGGGGCAGCCCTTCATCCTCCCTACCCTGGACAGCAAACTCCGGCATGATTTGGATCATTATTTCCGGATCAATAATATCCCCATCAACATCACCATTGAAACGCAAGACACCAGCGTTCAAAAAATTCTGGGGATTGAGGGGCTGGGACTGATCCCTCTTCCCGACTTTGCAGGTCAGGAACTCGCGAAGGAGAAGAAACTGATAAAAATCGGGACTCTTCCCGAAATCAAGGAGGACTTCTGGATTATTGCGGGGATTCGGAAAATCATCAACCCGCTGGCCGAGGAGATGATGGAGAACTTTCACCTGCAATTTTGACCCGGGAAAGCGGTATTTCCTAAACCCCAAAAAAAAGGAAGGGATCAAAAAAGATTACTTATCATTACTCAACTTATCGAGTTTTTTCTTGAGGGTCTTTTTATCGCGGTCAACTGACTCCGAAACATTATCAGAGGCCTTTTTCATTCTATGCTTGATGGTATCAATAGCCTTGCGCCCATCTGATTTATTGGAAGGTTCCGACGGCTTTTGCGTCTCCTCCCCGGCCTTTGCGGCTTTATCATCTCCCCCAAACCACTCTTGAGACTTCCGCTTTATCGAATCAAAAACTGATTCTTCCTGCTGGGCGGGAGTTTCGGAACCCTCTTCAGCCGCCCACAAAGGGTTAGCCCATAAAAACAAGATGGCAAATACACAGGGGACAATCTTCCGGCGGTAGAAACAATTATTCATCTTCTTTTTTCTCTTCCTTGAGCAGAGTTTTAAATGATTCCTTAAGAACATTCTTGCCCTTTTTGACACCCCGGTTATCTTCAATTTCCCGATCTTCATCCTCGGCGCGATGCTGAGCGGCAATTTTACGAGGCTTGGAGGTCGTCGTCGCGGCGGGCTTCACCTCCGGTTTGTCCTCAGCGTCAACTTTTGCCTGTTGTGCCTCGGCGGTATCCCTGGCCTTCTCACCCCCTAAAATACCATCCAACAGCCCTCCGGAGTCTTCTTTCCTGGCGGACTTTGTTCCACCGGGAGAAGCTTCGGAGTCCTGCGTTCCTTTTCCCGCAGACCGAACCGCATCTTCCGAAGTTGCGTCCTGGTCTTTAACAGCTCCCACTCCGATTAATTTTTCAAAAGAGTCCTTCAGCTTTTCCTTGGTTTCTGATTTGGCGGTTTTGGGTTGTTCCTGATCCTCTTTATGGGCGGCACTGCCGGTAGGAGCCATATTGATTGGGTTCAAGGCATTCTTTTCCGTTTCCTTTTTATCCTTATCATCCTCCCCAACAATCGACTTCAGAGCCTTGGTGAGAAAACCTTCTTCCTCTTCTTTTTCCGATTGTTTTCCTACTGTTTTTTGCAGTTTTCCTTTTGCTGGATCTTCTTTCTTAGGATCATCCTCCCCAACAATCGATCTCAGAGTCTTGGTGAGAAAGCCTTCTTCTTCCTTTTCAGGTTTTTTATCCTGGACCTGTTTTGCTTCGGTTTTTTTTGAATGGTCACTTGCTACTATTAGCGGCTCGTCACTGTCCGGAGACAGGGGTTGTTGCTCCATGGAAAATCCCGTAGCGGCGTAAGAAGCCTTTCCCAGGACCGGTGCGCCCTGCATCAGGCCGAAAAACACCACCATCCCTAAAATGACCCCAAAAAGCTTATTCCGCGACATGACATTTTCTCCCAATATTTTTTCCATCCATATAGTATAAATCCTGGGAGATCTTTTAGCACTCCTAAAAATAAAAAATTTATATTGAAAATCAACGCTTTAGAGCCACATGGCCCGGGACTTGGGAAATAATGAAAATTCCTTGAAATCATTCTCCATTTTGTTCACAATGACCACACTCTAAATAAATCAGGAACGCCATGCTTGCTTTTGCTAAAGACATCACCCAGAAAGAACCGAATCACCCTGAGGAGTCTAAAATCCCCAAACTCAAGGAATACATGGACTACCAGCGGAAGATCAATCACGAAAAACTGATTTTCCATTCCCTGAACCACTCCAAGGACTATCTGCAGAAAACCATCAATGATTTGCGGGGGGATGAAAACAAATTAAAGGATTATCTGAAAAAGGCGTTTCCCGTTTCGAACCGCTATGCAGACTCAGACACATTGATGCTGATGCTTAGAAAGCTGGTCAACGCACACAACGCCACCAACAACTGGTACCGCCTGAACCGGTTTTACTTCGGTCTGGTGTATGATGCCATGAACCGGTTTGTCCAGATTTACAACCGTCTGGTCCGGGAAGCGCCGGAAAAAAGCGACGATTATGGAATTACCCAACGGCTGGAAGTTGATTTCGACGACTGGGTGCGGCTGTATTTCCATGACCTGGATTTTTTGATTGAACAGCCCCTTCCCTTCGTGCACTTCACCTTCGGCAAACGAAACCAGGCCATTGAAAAATTTATCCAGGAAGAAGTGAGCTCCGGAAAGTCCCGCGATGAAGCGATCGATCTGGCGGGGAAGGAATTTAATATCGAAGAAGACGCCATTGCCATCCTGAAAGGCAAGGCCATCGACCAAAAGAATCTGGAATTATTTTACACCTCAGTTGAAAATCCGATCTATGAGTTTCTTTATGACACCAATTCGGAAGAAGGCTTTCTGGACGGCGAATGCCTGATCGATCACTCCTATTTTCTCGCGCATCAACTCAAAGGCTTGAACCAGGCCGAAGCCGAAGCGGTGGTCGGTGAAATTGAAAGACTTTCAAAGCACTAAACATGTTAAACTGTTTAAGCTAATTTTCGCAGGAACCACAACATCTCCTGTTAACCTTCACACACAGACCCTTTCATGAACGATAAACACGATATGTCGTGGGATGATATTGAGGATCCCGGCCCCCCGCGCGACAGGGGCCGAGGCGGTCGCAGTGGCGGACCGGGGGGCGGCCCACCGGGACCCCAATTCGAAATGCCTCCTATTAAAATACCGCAGTTGAACCCCTCCGCAATTCTTGTGGGTGTCATCATTCTTCTCGTCGTCTGGATTGTCCCCGGTGTTTTTTATACCGTGGCCCAGGATGAAGTCGGAGTGGTTACACGCTTTGGAGAATACGTACGAACCACCCAGCCGGGACTGCACTACAAACTCCCTTCGCCCATTGAACATGTGGAAACCCCGACCATCCGGAAAGTTCGTGCCGCTACAGTCGGTTTCCGTCAGAGAGGCAGTCAGGAACAGGATGTACCCAACGAATCCCTGATGTTGACCGGCGATGAAAATATTGTCGATATCGACCTGGTTGTTCAGTACCACATCATCAACGCCAAGAACTACCTGTTCAACGTGCGCAACCAGCCCCAGGCGGTTCACGACGTCGCTGAAACCGCCTTGCGCGGCATCATCGGCAACAGGCCCATCGACGACGTCCTGACCACCGGCAAGGCAGAAATCCAGATCCAGGTCAAAGAAGCCATGCAATTCCTTCTGGATAAATATGCAACGGGCATACAAATATTGAATACCCAGTTGAAAGACGTCAGCCCGCCGAAAGCGGTGGACTTCGCTTTCAAGGACGTTCAAAGCGCTAAAGAAGACAAAGACCGGCTGATCAACGAAGCGAAAGGCTATCGCAATTCGATTATCCCCGAAGCCCGCGGCAAATCGGCCCAAATCGTTGCCGCCGCTGAGGCTTACCGGGAAGAGGTGATCAATAAGGCGCAGGGTGACGCCCACCGGTTTCTGGCTCAATATAAAGAATATAAAAAAGCGCCTGAAGTCACCAAAACCAGAATTTACCTGGAGACGATGGAAGAAATTTTTCCCGATATGAACAAAGTCATCATGCCCGACAGCAAGAACGGGGTGCTTCCTATTTTACCGTTAAACAAAAGTCTGAATGAGGCCCTCTCCTCCACTTCTAAAAAATAAACGCAGAAAGCGATCATGAAACCTATAAATTTAATCATTCTGGTATCCCTGGTATTAGTACTCTACGGATCGGTGTTTACTGTCAACATGACCCAGAATGCCATCGTCCTGCAGTTTCAGGAGTACAAGAAAACTGTCACCGAACCGGGATTGTACTTTAAAATACCTTTAATTCAGGATATCCGGTATTTCACCAAAATGCTGCTGGTTCTCGATGCCCCGCCTGCCGATGTCATCACTAAAGACAAGAAGACCATGCTGATCGATAATTACACCATGTGGCGCATCAAGGATCCTCTGCTGTTCCTGCAAACCCTGCGCACGGAACCCGCCGGGGAGTCGCGGCTGGACGATATCGTTAAGTCAGAATTACGGGTAGAACTGGGTACCCATGCCCTGATTGACGTCGTGACCAAAACCCGCGAAGAAATCATGGCAAAAGTCACGCAGGAAGCCAACCTGAAAGCTGTAGAATATGGCATTGAAGTTCTGGACGTTCGCATCAAGCGGGCGGATCTCCCGGGCGACAACGCCCAGAAAGTATTCGACCGCATGCGGACCGAACGCGAACGGATCGCAAAGAAGTACCGCTCTGAAGGAGCGGAAGAAGCAACCAAAATCCGGGCCACAACCGATAAGGAAAAAGTCATTCTCATCGCGGAAGCATACAAACAGGAACAAGAGGTTCGCGGTAACGGAGACGCCCGCGCCACAAAAATATATGCGGATGCCTTCAATCAGGACCGGGAGTTTTACGCATTCATGAGGTCGATGCAGGCGTATAAAAATTCCCTTAAAACAGACACGACCGTCATTCTTACGGAAAAATCTGATTTCCTGAAGTATCTGAATAAATCCCGTTAAACCCGGGTCATGCCGATACCATGTCCCCGGCCCCCAGCCGTCCACCATTGATATGAATATTCTCATTGTCGGCGCAGGCATAGTCGGCTTCAACCTGGCCCAGGAGCTTTCCCACGAGGGCCACGATATTTCCATCATCGACGCCGACCTCGAAAAAATTCAGCGCATTTCAGAAAAGCTGGACGTGCTTGCCATCCGGGGCAACGGTTGTTTGCCCAGCACCCTGATCCAGGGACGCATCCTGGATGCAAAAATGGTCATCGCCGTCACTGACAAAGACGAAATCAACCTGATGGTCTGCTTCCTCGCCCATAAGTTTAAAGTAAAAGAAACCTTTGCCCGTTTGCGCAACATGGAGCTTACCGGCGAGAGTCAGGTCTTCAAGCCCAAGGAATTATTTGTCGACCACGCCATAAATCCTGCCGAAATAATCATCGACTCCATTCTTAAAATTATCAAGACACCGGGGGCCATCAACGTTGCCGAGTTTGCCGACGGACAAATATTTTTCAGGGGATTCGACGTACCGGCAGATGCCCCGCTGGCCGGTAAAAGCATCGAGGAAATACGGGAAGTCTGCGAGCTCAACGCCTTTCTCATTGTGGCCATTGTGCGCGAAGGCAAAATGATCATTCCAAAATACGAAAACCGGATTCAGGCCGGAGATAAAATATATGTTCTGGTGGACCACGATTTCCTGCCGCTGGTTCTTCCCATGCTGAACAAGCAGGCGAACGAAATCCAGAAGGTGATTATTTTCGGGGCCAGCCCGGTCGCCGTCAATCTGGCGCGCGAGCTGGATGAATTCATCAGCGACGTCTCCATTATTGAACCTTCCCTGGAAATGGCCAACGAAGCCGCTGACTTCCTGGATAACGCCACGATCCTGCATGGCAGTGGTACCGATCCCCATCTGTTCAACGACATCAACATGAAAGACGCCGATTTGTTTCTTTCGCTGTCCGACAATGATGAAATGAACATCCTCTCGGCACTTCTGGCCAAAAAACATGGCGCCAAACGGGCCGTCGTCATTACCAACGATCCGGATTATTTACCCATTCTGGATTCCATCGGGATGGACGTCACCATCAACCCCCGGTTGATCACCGTTTCCGAAACGCTCAAATACCTGCGTAAAGGCCAGGTCGTTAACCTGTATAAGTTAATTGAAGGCGAAGCCGAAGTGCTGGAAATCGTAGCCACCGCCAAGAGCGCGGCGGTGGGTAAACGTATCAACCAATTAAACATGCCGGAACAATCCATCATCGGCGCCATCTTAAGAAAAACCGGAGAAATGGTGGTGCCTCGCGGGGCCACTGAAATTCTGGAAGGAGATACGGTGATCGTGGTGACTCTGCCGGACTGTATCGTCAAAATCGAAAAAATATTCAGTAAAAAATCCTCGTTCCTCTCCTGATGAACCTTAAAGCGATTTTCAACGTCGTCGGCATTCTGCTGATTCTGCTTTCTGGCATTCTGCTGGTTCCTTTGGCTGTTTCCCTGATTTACGCCGACCCCGCCCTTTCGGGCCACCAGACTCCGTTGTTCGCTTTTCTCATAGCCTGCCTCAGTTCCGGCATTACCGGCTTAATCCTCTGGAGACTGTTGCCGTCCGGTATCGAAAAGTTACGGGAACGCGAGGGCTTCGTCATCGTCGGCGTGGCCTGGATCATCATCACCTTTTTCGGCGCATTGCCACTGTATCTGACCGGTGTCTGCCCTGAATTCGTGGATGCCTATTTTGAGACCATGAGCGGCTTCACCACCACGGGAGCATCCATTTTCACCAACATCGACGCGCTCCCCCACGGCATTCTCTTCTGGCGGAACCTGATGCAATGGTTGGGCGGCATGGGAATCATCATCCTGTCGCTGGCCATCTTCCCGGCCCTCGGGATAGGCAGTTTCCAGCTGTTCAAGGCGGAAATCCCGGGCGGCGCAACCGTTGAGCGCATGAAACCCCGCCTCGCGGAAACCGCCAAGGTGTTGTGGAAAACCTATCTGGTGCTGACTCTGGCGGAAATCATTCTATTGAAGGCGGGAGGCATGGAATGGTTCGATGCCATCTGCCACACCTTCTCGACCATGGCCACCGGTGGATTCTCCCCGCACCAGGCCAGTGTCGGGTATTTCAACAATCTTTATTTTGAAACCGTCATCATGCTGTTCATGTTTCTTGGCGGGATGAACTTTGCCCTGCATTACCATCTTATCCAGGGAAATTTAAAAGTTGTTTTCCAAAACCCGGAGTTTCGTTTTTATCTGTCCATGATCGTCATTGTAGTAGCGATCACCACCTTTGGCCTGGCTCATGCCACCGGCGACAGCCTGGGACATGCCTTCCGCCGTGCGGCGTTCAATGTTATTTCCATCAGCACCACCACCGGTTATGCTACCGACGACTTCAACCTCTGGCCCGATTACCTGAGAATTCTGATTGTAGTGATTATGATGGTGGGGGGGTGTTCCGGCTCGACCAGCGGTTCGTTTAAAGCGATCCGGGTGATTATTCTGTTTAAAGTCATCCTCCGCGAACTGCAAAAGTTGGTTCATCCGCGTGCGGTGGTCCGCATCAAAGTGGGACAAAAACCCCTCCCGCCGGATTACGTGATGAATGTGGTTGCCCTGGCAGGCTTGTTTCTGGGATTGACCGGAGCAGGCTTTATCGCTCTGGCCGCCATGGGCGTCGATCTGACCACAGCCCTCAGCGCCTCCATCGCCTGTCTTTTCAATATAGGGCCTGGTATGGGACATGTCGGCCCGTCCGCCGATTATGCCGGCCTGCCGGAAGCCGGCAAGTGGATTATGATTTTATGGATGCTCATGGGCCGCTTGGAAATATTCGGCATCTTCCTGCTGTTCCTTCCGATGACCTGGCGCAAATAACCTGAACTTAGTATTAAATGGGGCTATAAGGGGCAATGAATCTCAAAGAGATTTTCAACGTCATCGGCCATTTACTGATTCTCCTCGCTTTCATTCTTTTCGTTCCCCTGAGCGTTTCCCTTTATTTCCATCAACCCGCATCACCGGGTTACCTGGGTGAATACCAGTCCTTTGGGCTGACGGCCCTGCTGGCCGGTTTAACAGGCTTCTTGTTTTGGAAGTTCTTCCCTCATGGCATTGAATCTCTGCGCGAACGAGAAGGCTTTGTCATTGTGGCTTTTTCCTGGATCACCCTCCCTCTATTTGGAGCCCTTCCCTACTGGCTGACCGGCGTTTGCCCCGAGTTTACCAACGCCTATTTTGAAAGCATCAGCGGCTTCACCACAACCGGGGCTACCGTTCTGACTCATCTGGAAAGTGTACCCAGAGGAGTTCTGTTCTGGAGAAGCATGACTCAATGGCTGGGAGGCATGGGGATAATTCTGCTTTATCTGGCTATCTTTCCTGCACTGGGTCTGGGTAGTTTCCACATGTTCCGCGCAGAAGTTCCAGGAGGCATTACGGTGGAACGCATGCAACCCCAGTTGGTCCATTCCGCCAAAGTCTTATGGAAAACCTACGTGGTTCTAACCGCCGTGGAAATTATCCTGCTCTGGTTGGGAGGCATGACACTGTTTGACTCAGTCTGCCACGCCTTTTCCACACTTTCGACGGGTGGGTTCTCTACTTATAATGACAGTATCGAGCATTTCCAGAGCCTGTATCTGCAGATGGTTCTCCTGTTTTTCATGTTTCTGGCGGGAATCAATTTTGCTCTCCATTTCAACCTGATTCACGGTTATTTCAACGATATCTTCAATAACCCGGAACTCCGATTTTATACGGCATCGGTCCTGATATTTATCTTCCTGACAGCGTGGGGCCTGAGTCATGCCCACCCGGACCTGCAAACAGGTGACGTATTCAGAAAAGCTGCTTTTACAGTCGTTTCCTTACATACAACCACAGGATTTACCGTAGACGATTTCAACCTCTGGCCCACTCCAATAAAAGTCATTCTCCTCGGCTTGATGATGATGGGAGCGTGTTCGGGCTCCACCTGCGGTTCTATTAAATCTATTCGGATCCTTATCTTGCTCCGAATGATTGTCCGGGAAATTAAAAAGCTGATCCACCCGCAGGCCGTTATTCACCTTAAAATAGGGCAAAAAAACGTCAGCCCCGAGTACCAGTCCAATGCGGTAACGGTGACCGCCTTGTTCACGGCCGTGGGTGGATTGAGTTTTTTATTACTTACCTTTATGGGACTGGATACCGAAACCGCCGGGTCGGCTACGTTTGCCACCCTGTTCAATACGGGTCCGGGCATGGGACTGGTGGGCCCAAGCGGGGATTACTCCGTCATCCCTGCTCCCGGAAAATGGCTGCTTATTTTGAATATGCTGATGGGCCGACTTGAGTTTTTCAGCATTATATTGCTTTTCATACCGTTGGCCTGGCGGAAATAAGCCACTATTTCATTGATTTTAGCACTCTAATTGATTAGTATTCTCCTGTTTCCTTTCAGGAGAATGATCATTCGGCCTACATGCCTCAATAGGGTTATTCTTTATTTCTAATGAATTAATTGATATTTTCTATTCCTCAAATAGTTTCAAAAGATGTATTTTATGCCATCTGATTTCCCCGGTAATCGGGGAACTTTTATATAAGGATTGATTCGGAATGAATACGTCATCAAATCCCCTGAAAATCACTGAGGTGGCTTTAAGAGACGCCCATCAGTCGCTGTTGGCCACTCGCATGAAAACCGAGGACATGCTCCCGATTGCGGAAAAGCTTGATGCCGTCGGTTTCTTCTCACTCGAGGCTTGGGGTGGAGCCACTTTTGACACCTGCATCCGCTTTCTGAATGAGGACCCGTGGGAACGCGCCCGGCAACTCAAAAAGAAAATTCCCAATACCCCGCTCCAGATGCTTCTGCGCGGGCAGAACTGTGTGGGTTACCGGCATTACGCAGATGATATCGTCGAACGGTTTGTCAAACAATCGTACGAGGTCGGTATCGAAATATTCCGAATTTTTGATGCGCTCAATGACCTGCGCAATATAGAAGTCGCAATCAAAACCGCCAAAAAATGCGGCGGCACCGTGGAAGGATGCATCAGTTACACTGTCAGCCCCCTGCACAACATTGATCTTTACATTCAGATGGCCAGGGAACTGGTCGACATGGGATCGGATATTCTGTGTATCAAGGATATGGCCGGACTGCTGACGCCGCAAATGACAGGCCCCTTGATCCGCGAACTCAAAAAAGCAATTAATATTCCGATCCACCTGCATACCCATTCCACCACCGGACTGGCCGGGATGAATATCCAATGCGCCATAGAAGAGGGACTGGATATGGTGGACACCGCGATCTCCTCCCTGTCCATGGGTACTTCGCACTTTCCGACCGAATGTGTCGTTGCCGCTTTGCAGGGCACCCCGCGAGATACCGGACTCGACCTGAACGCACTGGAAGAAATCTCCGATTACTTCGAAGAAGTCCGCAAACATTATGCTCAGTTCGAAAGTAATTTTATCGGGGTGGACATTAATATTCTCAAATCACAGATACCCGGCGGCATGATCTCCAATATGGAGAACCAGCTAAGAGAACAAAATGCACTCGACAAAATGGACGAAGTGCTTGAGGAAGTGCCTCGTGTCCGCAAGGATTTAGGTTATCCCCCTCTGGTGACTCCGACCAGCCAGATCGTCGGTTCGCAAGCCACGCTGAATGTGCTGACCGGAGAACGTTATAAAATTATCACCAAGGAAACGCGCGAATGCGTATTGGGCAAATACGGAAAACTGCCCGGAGAAATCGATCCTGAACTTTTGGAAAAAGTATCGAAAGATCAGAAGGTGATTGATTGCCGGCCGGCCGATTTATTGGTGCCGGAGTGGGATACCGTGGTCGAGGAAGCCGGAGAAGCGGCTAAAACCGACGAAGACCGGTTGACTTATGCCATGTTTCCGAAGGTGGCATTGAAATTTTTTGAAACACGTGGCAAGCCATTACCCGAGACCGAATCTGCGCCAGCCCCGACTCCCGCAGCGGCTCCCGCTTCAGCCCAGGCCGCTCCGGCCCCGGCACCTGCGGCAGGGGGTTCGGCAGTTTATACGGTTACAGTAAACGGAAGACCTTATTCAGTACAAGTTGGAACCGGCGGCGGAATACCGGCGGCGGCTCAACCGGCAACCCCGGCGCCTGCTGCACCTGCTGCGGCTCCCGCCCCATCATCCAATGGGTCTAACAAGTCTGTGGTTTCCCCTCTTCCCGGTTCCGTCTTTGCCCTGAAATGCAAGGTGGGCGACCAGGTCAATGAAGGAGATACTGTTATGGTTCTGGAATCCATGAAAATGGAAACCGAAGTGCATACTCCGTTCAGCGGCACCGTTAACTCCATCCTGGTTCAAGAGGGCGCAAGCGTCCAAACCGGTGATGAACTCGTTTTGATTTCATAATGGACTTCAGCTTACAAGACGCAATCAGTAAAATTCTGCACTCCACCGGATTTACGGCTTTAACCGGGGGGCAGGCGATAATGATTACTATTTCCCTGGTCCTGCTTTATCTGGCCATTTGGAAGAAGTTCGAACCCCTGCTCCTGCTTCCGATTGGCTTCGGTTGCCTGCTGGCAAATCTGCCGCTGAGCATGATGGCCAACACCCATGAAGGCGGTTTGTTCAACTTTTTTTATCTTGGAGTGAAGCACGAAATCCTGCCTCCCCTGATTTTTCTTGGAGTGGGAGCCTTGACCGATTTCGGCCCACTGCTGGCCAACCCTTCAACCTTGTTGCTGGGCGCGGCGGCGCAGATCGGTGTTTACACCACCTTGATCGGAGCGGTGGCCCTGGGGTTCAATTTGCAGGAAGCCAGCGCCATCGGAATTATCGGCGGGGCAGATGGACCAACCTCTATTTTTCTGGCCGCCAAACTGGCTCCCCATCTTCTGGGACCCATAGCTGTTGCGGCGTATTCCTACATGTCTCTGGTTCCGCTCATCCAGCCTCCGATCATGCGCTTTTTAACGACAGAAAAAGAGCGCAAGGTCAAGATGGAGCAATTGAAGCCGATTTCCCAAACCGTGAAAATTATTTTCCCCATTGCCTCGACGCTGGTTGTGGTTCTGATGCTTCCCGGGGTTGCGCCCTTGATGGGTATGTTCATGCTGGGGAACCTGTTCAGGGAATCCGGGGTAACGGCACGGCTTCATGAAACTTCGCAGACTCATTTGATCAACATTGTTACCATTCTGCTGGCCCTCGCAGTCGGATCTTCAATGACGGCAGAAACATTCCTGACCGTAGATACCATTAAGATCATCGTGTTAGGCCTGCTCGCTTTCGCCATGGCCACGGCAGGGGGAGTCCTGTTCGGCAAGCTCATGTACATCACGTCCAAAGGCAAGGTCAATCCCTTGATCGGGTCTGCAGGGGTATCGGCTGTCCCCATGGCTGCGCGAGTGTCGCAAAAAGTGGGGCAGGAAACGGATAAATCCAATTTCCTTCTCATGCATGCCATGGGTCCCAATGTGGCGGGAGTCATTGGCAGTGCAGTCGCGGCGGGTGTATTTTTATCTCTTTTTGGATCAGGCGCAGAAGGTGAAGGACACACCGCGCTGGAAACCCTGAAAACACTAACCGCATCACTGAGGCCCTGAACCGTGTCGCTGATTCTGGCATCCATCAAAGTTTCTTTCCTGGCTATGGGAGTTATTTTCCTGGTCCTGGGGATTTTGATCGGCGTGGTTAATTTGATGGTTCACTTTATTCCCTACACGGCACCGCCTTCCCCTGCTCCCAGGGCCAAGGCTCCGGCCGCCGCACCAGCCGCCGGCCCCTCTCAAGATGAAGACCATATAGCCGCCATCCACGCTGCCCTGGCGCATCACCTCGGACGGGCTCCGCAGGATATTCATATTCAGAACATCACTGCCCTTTAAACCCATCAGGGTTTTGCGGGTTCTCTTTCTTTGAACAGGTCCCCTGGCGCGGTGATAATTCCTTCCAGAGTACCCAGCACTTTTTTACTTATCGACTTGAAGGGAACCGATTCAATTTTGGGACCGCTGAACGGACCCTCCACTTTATAATAGCTGGTGATCAAGCTTCCCTCTTTGCCTCCGGTTACAATAGGCCCCAGAACCGGAATCTTCTCTATAACGCGGCCCACCCGTCTAAACGGAGCAACGCCAACAACGGTCGCCATGTGGCTTGAATTGAGATTAAACGCCCCAACCAGTGACAGGCGTTGTCCCTTTTCCTCATACAAAAAGTTTTCAGTCTGCGCAATCCCGTCAGCCACCGAAAAGTCCCCAAAAATTTGAAGGTATCCTGTATTGGGTTGCCCCGCTCTCTTAGCCACGGTTGCCGGATCGACAGGTATTCCAAACAGGTCGACCACACCATTTAAAAGTCTTCCGGTATTGATCCGGCCCTCCTTTAAATTCAAAGAAAGCCGTCCATTCAAGCTTTTAGTGATTTCCTTTAGATTTTCTCCCCGGCCTTTAAGGCGAGCCTTCAACCAGGCCGTTTGTCCCGTCAACGAAGCTTGAAACATATCCCCAAAAATACCGAACAATCCTTCGGTCTTGACGTTGCGGGTATTCAAGGTAACTTCAAAGGAGGGACTCCTGATATCAGCCAGACGTAATTCGCCAACCAGTGTCATCTGGTCGATAATGGGCTGGCCAATGGTGAGGTCGTTGGTTTGCAGAACCTGGTCCTTGAAAGTAAATGTTCCGGCAATTTCGGGGATCCGCCAGAAATCCCATGCAAACTGATTAACCTTGATCGCTATTTCTCCCGATCCACTGGCAAACACCCGGGTTCCGGACAACCATGCCAGAAAACCCTTGGAAGGTTTACCTTCTTCAGAAATCATTTGATTCAAATCCAACCCCGGACCGACCAGTTGCAGATTTAAATGAGGTGACTCGCCCCCAGAATATACCCCTCCGAAAAACAACTTGGAACCTTTGGATTCCAGCTCTCCTTTGCTAAGGATGAATTGGTTATTTTTGATTTTCATATTCGCGCTGATTTTTATGGGAACCAGAAAGGTGTCAGGTTTGTATTCGATTCCCTCCAATCGGACCTTTCCATCCAGAACCGTCTCTTCCAGTTTTCGGAAATCCCCTTCGGCTGTAATGAGGAAACGGAGATCGCCCCCCATCGCCCCCTGCAGAGGGCGAATGTACTGGGAAGCCGGCCATATTTTGAATCGATCGGATTTTAATTCGATGGCAAAATAAGGTTCGTCCATACTTCTCACGAACCCTTTTCCCGACACCTGACTTCCCTCCAGCTCGAAGACCACCTTGTTAAAATCAATTCGTCCATTGGGCTTCAGTGCCGCTGAGATTTCGATAGCATTTGAAATATTTTCAGGCTTAATCAGGAAGTCCTGGTACCGGTAGGAAGCTCTGGTCAAATCTACCCTGTTTTCCAGATTCATTGATTGGTCGGTACTATGGAATTTTAAATTTACTTTTGCCGGTCCCTGGTAATCCAATGTATCCAAAAAGGGAATCCCCTCAAAGTCCTGCCTGAGAAAGTCATTCGAACGAATTGTTAAAACCATTTCCGGGCCGGTTTTTGAAAACCTTGTGAAACGTCCCTTGATATCCAACGGAGAATCACCGTACCATCCCCCGGTCGTTTCCAAATCGATGGTGCGATCGGTAAATGCCACCTTGGCGCTGAGGTCTTTGAAAGGACGCAATCCATCTGAATGTTTTAAAAACAGCTTTTTAATTTCCAGAGATCCGCTGTTTTCAGGCTGAGGATATCCCGGCCCCGGACCAGTGGCTTTAAAATTGAAATCAACGGCTCCACTTTCAATGAGAATATTTTTAAGAAACGATGGAATCTTATCCTCTAACGGAACGGTAATCACCTGCTCAACCTCAATGGGTCCCAGTTGGATTTTTCCCCGGACTTTCTTGATCGGAACACCATTTTCCACCAATAACTCGCCATTTATTTCCTGAAACAAATGATCTCCGAATCCACCGCTGAAATTCTCAAATTGAAACGTCCAGTCCGTTTGCGCTTTTTCATCTTTCTTGCCGGTGTTAGAAAATACAGACGACTTTTTGAAACTAATATTTCCCCGGGTGTTACTCACCGGAGCGGGCCATCCTGTTTTAGAGAATCCGGCCCGGTCCAACGAAATTATTCCAGACCATAACAGTTGATCGTTATGGAAAAGGGGTCCCTGAACCTTGATTTTTCCATGGCCAATGCCTTGAATATGTTCCAAATCCTTCAAAAAAGCCAGTTTGCCGGGCAGGGACCACTTTTTTCTCACTAAATGAACCAGAGGTGCCAGGGCTCCCTCCGCCTCGAAAGAGGCCTCCACCCCGGGATCGGTCAATGGATTTACAACTGTTCCCGCCACATTCCGAATCGATACATGAGCAAATTGCGCTTCTTCAATTGTCACCTGCGCGGCACTGTCTTTGAACCGGAGTTGCCCGGTCACATTCTGCAAAGGCAGTTCGTCGACTCCGCTATCGGCGTGCCGCAAAATTATCAGACCGGAATCATGTTTTTGAATTTCCGCATTGGATCGGCCTTCGAAAATGGCACGGGGGCCTTCAATGTTGAGCGAGGCCACCTCCACTTCACCCTTTTTTATAAAACTGTGCATTCGCTGGTGTATTTCCCTGCTGAAAACCTTGAGAGGCAAATAGCTTTCACTGTTTTGAATCAAAAAGGGACTTGTACTCAAGGACACAGTCAATCGCGCCGTATCCGACAGGAAACGCGCATAGGTTCCCCGGACCTTTACCCAATAATCTCCCGCCTGATAATCCAATTGCTTGAACTTCACCGTATCCCGGTTGAAAATCAGGTGGTAATCGAGTCTCCCGTTGGTAGGCAGGGTGATTTTTGAAAGGTCGTGTTGAAGGACCTTCGCCCGCAAATTATGTTTGAGAGTTCCCGATAATTGGACGTGGCCGTCCATTGTTCCGGTTAATTGGGTATCAAGAGAAACCAGATGGTCTCCCGGCTGCTGTTCGAAAATTTTCGCGAGATAAGGTTCAAAAGGATGGGTTCCCACGTCCTGGACCTGTAAAGCTGCATCCACCGCCACCTTTGAAAGATTGGACCAATCCGCAGAGACTCTCAGTTTTCCGTCCAACTTCACCCGGCCGCTCTCCCTCCTGGCGAAAGGAATATCTCCGTTTACATGAACCCGGAGCGTTTCCTGCATAAACGGTTTGGTGAGAGAAAGAGAAAAGTTCGTTACTTTAGTAACCAAAGGCTTTGAGCCGGATGAAATGTAATGATCCACCAGCCACAACTCGCTGTTTCGGACCTGCACGCTGTGCATCAATCCTGCCTGAATCAAATCCGACAGGGTTCCGGTAGGACGAGACGTATTTTTTTCCGGGACATCCCTGGCAGAAAGCTCTCCAAAGTTGAATGTTCCCTGCTCGTTGCGGGTAACCTGCACCATCAGACCTTCAAAAATCAGTTTTTCTATTTCTATGTTCCCTTTCAACAAGGGAAGCCAGTGCAGAAGAACCAGAACTTTTTGACAGGTAAAATCGGATTCCTGGACGGAAGCCCCCTTAAGGGTGACCTCACCCAGCAACAATCCGATACCTTCTGAGAAATCCAGTTGCGCGGCGCCGATATGCACATCCCTCTGCGTTTCCGAACGTATTTCCTGAGCCACCAGATCACGCAGTTCATCCAAATTCCTAAGCTGGACAAAGAACAAAGCGATCACCAGCAGACCCAGAATCAGCAGAGTGATAAAAACCGGATAAATTAATTTTCTTGCGGAAATAGCCATGTGTTTTGAGGGAAACCGGTTGCCGGAAATGGACCCATTAAATTTCGCAGTTAGAAGACCACATTTTGGAAGGATTGTGGTAATTTCTTATCGACTGGCGGGTCCTGATTCGCGAGGTTTATCCAGCGTTCAATATATCATTAAGATTCAAGTACCTGCAAACCTGTTTGGGCTTCCGGACTGAAGCTCGGGTCCCTGACCCACCCAAATCGATGAGTGAAAAAAACAAACAGGAAATGGTTTACGGCGTTCATCCTCTGCATGAGGCGCTGACCCTGGGAAAACGGGAATGCCACAAAATCGTCCTGGAAAAAGGGAAACCCCCGGCCCGACTCACGCCACTGCTGGATCTGGCGCAAACCCGCGGGATACGCATCGAAACCCTGCCCCGCGAGGTATTTCGCAAAAAATTCGGAAAATTCAATCATCAGGGCATCGTCGGGTATTTCTCCTCCATCCAGATTCTGGAACTGGAAACACTGATCGAAGGGGCGTACCAGGCCCATAGCCATCCGACTCTGGTGCTGGCCGATGAAATTCAGGATCCGCAAAATCTGGGCGCCCTGATCCGTTCCGCCTGGGTGCTCGGCCTGCAGGGGCTGGTAATTCCAAAGCACCGCTCCTCGCCACTCAATGAAACAGTGGCCAAGTGTTCTGCTGGAGCGATTGAATCGCTCCCCATCGCCATGGTTGGCAACCTGAATCAGGCAGCGGAAACCTTAAAAGAAAAAGGGTTCTGGATTGTCGGGGTGGATATGGATGGCGACCGCGCCTGCTATGAATTTGATTTCAATACGCCGGTGGCGCTGGTCATCGGGGGAGAAGAAAAGGGGGTGCGGCCCCTTCTGAAAAAAACCTGCGACTTTGTGGTGTCCATACCCATGTCCGGAAAGCTGGGGTCTCTGAACGCCTCGACCGCCGGGGCCATCGTCTTCTATGAAATCCAGAAGCAGAAAGCCGGAGCAGGAACGGATTCGCAGGCATAAAAAACGGCGGAGGGAAACCCTCTGCCGTTGAATGGGTAGGCCTGATTTTCTTGATTAAGAAAAGCTGCGGCGCATGGCCGATTTTCTTTTCTTTTTGGCTTCTTTCTGTTTGCGCTTCTTTTTGACCGAGGGTTTTTCGTAAAACCGGCGACGCTTCAATTCCTTCAACAACCCTTCCTTGGTCATCTGACGTTTCAACGCTTTCAGTGCCTTATCAACCTGATTTTGATGTACGGTAACTTCCAAAAGTCCACAACCCCTTTCAAGTGGTTTGATTTAATTTCTCTACCCTCTGGCCTCTTTCAATGAGGCGGGCATTGGGAAGAGAGGATGAATCTGGTATTATTAATGATGTCCCAGGCGATGTCAAGCAGTCCTTTGATTCCGCATTGGATTTTCCTGTAAATCTTTGTTTAAATGATCAAATAACGTCACCCTGACCCTCCTGGAGGCCCGGATTAATCCATGAAAACTTTTTCACTGACAGGTATCCTGATCCTGCTTTTGACGGGACTTTCCGCCTCTGCCGGGGCGGAGGAATATGCCGTTCCCAACCTGGGTTCCCCCTATAAGAATCTGGCCGAACTGGAGGAGGGGCAGATTCTGCATCTGCCCACGGGCCTAGTGGTCTCGGTCGATCAGATGATCGATACGGTCTCCGGCTCCCGCGTCATCTACATCGGCGAAACCCACGACAACCTGGAAGCACACCGGATTCAGTTGGACGTCATCCGCCGCCTGCACGAAAAATTTCCGGGCCAGATCTCGATAGGCATGGAAATGTTCCGCCGGTCCGCCCAGGAAGACCTCGACCAATGGCACCAGGGAAACCTGCCCGCCAGGCAATTCCGCAAACTGTTCAGAAAAAACTGGGGTCATGGGTTTGCTCTGTACCAGCCCATTTTCGATTACCTCCAGGCAAACTCGATTCCTGTTATCGGCCTGAAATCTTCCCGCGCCATGGAGCAGAAATTCCGCGAAGGCGGACCCGACCAGGAAGGCATGCCGGAAATCGACTCCGAAGACAACTACCACCGCGATTATTCGATGTCCCTGTTCGGAGGCAATGAAACGCATACCGGGGTGGTCTCCAAGCCGTACCAGATGCTCCTGCTGTGGGAGGAATCGATGGCGGAGACCGTGGCGCGATTCTTAAAAGACGACTCTAACAGGGACCGCAAACTGATCGTTCTGGCGGGAGGGTTTCATGTGCAATACGGTTACGGCATCCCCAAGCGCGCCTTCCGGCGCATCCCTCACGCTTACTCGATCATTCTGCCGGCAGTGACGGAGATTCCCAAGGAACTCAAGGACCGTGAAATGAAAATGAAAAGCGTGTCCATTCCCTTGTATGCGTCCGACTTCGCCTGGAAAGTGTCTTATATCGTCCCGCCTCAAAACAAAATTCGATTGGGAGTCTACCTGGAAGAACAGGAGGTCGGCCTCAAGGTGCTGAAAGTGGATAAAGATTCCAACGCGGCGCGGATGAGCCTGCAGAAAGACGACGTGCTGTTACAACTGGACGGCCATGATCTGGTCGATGTGGAAGACCTGGCCGCGCAATTGCAGA
>JAOUPX010000134.1 GCA_029879645.1 Nitrospinota bacterium | reverse complement strand
GCTGTATGGCGTGCGACGAGATATTCAGCAGGCTCTTCTGAAGAGAGGATATCAAGTCCGCATCTATGTTCCCTACGGCAAAGCCTGGCTTCCCTACACATTGAGGCGGTTGGCCGAACGCAAGGAAAACATATTTTTTGTAATTAAAAGCCTTCTGAGGGAAACATTGGGTCTGGGGAAAATCTCCAAATCGTAAACCTCTATTCCTTTATATGAAATCACCCAAAACAGTTCTCACCATCTACTTTAAATTCAAACCCGACGGATTTTGCAAACGATATAAATTAATGATCGATGCCTTTTTGGATCAAGGTTGCAAGGTTCATTATATTGCGGTAGACCCCTACCCCTTTGAACACAAAAATCTGATTCCGCACATTATGCCCACCCCCATGAAAAGCCGCGAAAGCCTGATGTTCTGGTCGTATTTTTTCGCGATGGCTCCCTGGCATTTACTTTGGGTCAGCCTTAAACACCGTGTAAACCTGATTTCTGTAGGTTCGCCGCTGTATGCATGCCTTTCGGGTCTCGCGAAACTGATCACGCGCGTTCCACTGATCACCTTTATCTTTATCACTCCCAATTCAGTCGCCCAATGGCGGTTCCATTACACCCTTTATGAAAGAATTGAAACTCTGATGGATAAGCTGGGCTTACGGTGGTCCGACTTATTGTTGGCCAATTCCTGGGGAGCTCAATCCGCCTGGAACAGGGTTTATCCCAGCACCTCCATAGAAGTATTTCCCAATAATGTTGAAGATCACCCTTTCAACAAACAGGAGCAACGCCAAAAAGTTTTGAAGGAATTTTCTCTTTCAGAAGACCGGTTTTTGATATCGCACTCTGGAGTACTACTCAAGAGAAAAAATCATGACTGTCTGATTCACGCGATGGCGGAATTAAAGGGATCTCGGGCGGTCCTGTTTATTATTGGTGATGGATTGCGATGGAAAGAACTTCACACCATGGCAGAGAACCTGGGTATTTCAGATCAAATCATTTTTACCGGCTATCGGCAGGACGTCATTGAACTGATCCAGGGAACCGACGCTTTCGCATTCCCATCATTTGCCGAGGGCATGGCGGAATCATTACTGGAAGCCACCACCTGCCAACTGCCCTGCCTTGTCAGCGCTATTCCGGAAAATACGGATGTCATCACCAATACGGAACAGCATTTCCCGGCAGACCAAGCTGGGGTTTTAGCTAAAAAAATCAATCAATTGATGAATGACAAAGAGTATTACCAGCAATTACTGGCCGCAACTGAGAAGGAAAAAAAACGTTTCGTTTTCGATTGGAAAGGCCGATTTTACGAAAAGGTTTTATATCTGCTGAATAAAGACAAATAAAGACGGTGAAAAAACAGATTGAGGGCTTCTAAAGGTTTGCCGATTCTGCCTGCTGTTCGGCCCGATAAGAACTGCGTACCAACGGGCCGGATTCGACATGATCGAATCCAAGCTGTTCGCCAATTTGTTTATATTCGTCAAACACTTCAGGATGGATGTATTCTCTGACTTCGAGATGAGAACGAGAAGGCTGAAGGTATTGCCCGATGGACAACATGCGGCAACCGGTTTGCCTGAGATCATTGAGAGTTTGAATCACCTCATCCCGGGTTTCGCCGTGCCCGAGCATCATACTGCTCTTCGTCACCATTCCAAATTCCTTTGCGGCCAGGGTTAGGGCTTCCAGGGACCACGCGTAGCGACACTGAGGCCGCACACGTTTCTGCAGAGATTCCACGGTTTCAATATTATGAGCAAACACATCCGGCTTTGCGCTGCAGAGTTTTTCAATTAAAAGTCTGGCCGCCTTGAAATCAGGAACCAGGGCTTCTATTCCAAGATTCGGGCATCGATCTCTAATCTGACGAATCGTTTCGGCCCAATGTCCAGCGCCACCGTCCGGAAGATCATCCCGGTCCACCGAGGTAATGACCACATAATTCAGATTCAGTTGGGAAAGCATGGCCGCCACCTGGCGGGGCTCGTTTTCATCAGGCGGCTTCATCTCACCGGTAGCCACATCACAAAACCGGCAGGCGCGGGTGCAATGATCCCCCAGAATCATCAGAGTCAACGTCCCCTTTCCCCAGCATTCGCCGATATTGGGACAGGATGCCGATTCGCATACGGTATGCAATTGGTGTTTCCGAACCATCGAACGCAGTTGAAAGAAGTTATCTCCGGAAGGCAGGGAAGTTTTCAACCAGCCAGGCAGCCGACTGCGGGAGGTGGGGGAATTGGAAGAATCCTTCAATTGATTTTCCTCGGCACGTGATAAGAGTAGTATACTATTATTGCTTTTAAATAAGGTTTTATATCCCCCCCCACTAAAGGAATGAAGGGGGATACCAACCATCGGGATTTTATCAATTTTCATGAAAATCATCCACCGCTATATCTTTTCCGAAATCCTTAAGATTTTCGCATTGAGCACCATGTTTTTGACCATGGTCATGTTTCTCGACAAAGCCATGTTCATGACCGACCTGATTCTCAATCGTGGCCTTACTTTGCTTGAAGTTGGACGGATGGTTCTTTATATTTCTCCTATTTTTTTATCGATTACCATTCCCATCAGTGTTCTTGTGGCAGCGGTGGTAACGTTTAACCATTTTTCGGCTGAAAATGAGTTTGTGGTTATGAAGTCGTGCGGATGGAGCTTTGCCTACCTGCTCCGACCAGTCCTGCTATTTTCGTTTCTTGCTTACACAGCCACCAATATCATCATTTTTTATGCGCTGCCCATGGGAAACCAAGCGCTGAAACAGATGATATTTGACATTGTCAAAACCCGCGCCAACATCGATATCAAATCCAACATTTTCAATCGGGATTTTGACAATTTAGTATTAATGGTCAAGGAGAAAACTGCTCCTAACGCATTTAGAGAAGTATTCATCGCAGATCATTCATTCAAAGGCAACACCAAAATAATCCTATCCGAACAGGGCTTTATAATGACGGATCCGGAAAATTTAAGGATCCAACTTCAATTGAGAAATGGCTCCATCCACGATCTGGCGAAACAGGGAGAAGACTACCAGATCATGAAATTTGACCGCTATGACCTCACACTGGATATCCCTGGAACCGATAAACTCAAGAACAAAGAGGTTCTGAGAGCGAGGGAAATGTCCGTCACCGAACTGACCCAGAAAATTGAATCCAATAAAAAGATCGGCTGGTCGGATCACTTGCCGGAAGTGGAATTGAGCAAGCGATTTTCCATCCCTCTGACATGCATCCTTTTCGGAATAATCGGGGTTCCACTGGGAATAACATCACACCGTTCCGGGAAATCCGGCGGATTTATTTTTGCAACGTTTATCATTTTGATTTACTACGTCAGCCTGGTCCTTATGCAGAACCTTGGCCGAAGCGGCCGGATCAATCCATACTTTTCAGTTTGGATACCCAATATCGTATTATTTGTATTCACCCTATATGTAGGATATAAAACTCAAAAGGAGATCCCGTTCAGGACACTCAATAAAATTAGCGAGTGGATAACCACCTTTTGGGAATATCTATTGCAAATATTGGGTCATAAAGAAATGAACACCAACACCACCCATCATCCCGGCAATCAAAAACGAGGGCAGTAATGATTAAAGCAAAAGATATTATGACCAAGGAAGTGATTACGGTTTCCGAAAACACATCCATTAAAGAATTATCCGAGTTATTCATCAAGCACAGGGTAAACGGATTTCCGGTCGTGGACGACTCAGGACTACTGGCCGGCATCGTCACCGAAAAGAACCTAATCGAACAAAGCAAGAATCTTCATATCCCTACTGTAATTGCATTATTTGACGCCGTCATCTATCTTGAAAGCGATAAGAAATTTGAAGATGAGGTCAAGCGATATAACGCAACCCAGGTAAAGGATATATACACTTCGAAAGTCAAAACCGTATCGCCCGATGCAGATATCCAGGACGTAGCCTCTCTGATGGCCGAAAAGGGAATCCATTCACTCCCCGTGGTGGAAAATAATAAAATCCTGGGAATCATCGGCAAACTGGATATCATAAAGGGCATGGCGCAAACCTAGAGGTTGAATTAAAAATTGAGCTTTTCTTTTTAAAAGAAAGAAGCTATAAAGCAGGTATCGACCCAGACCAGAAATCTCGCCATGAGAGGCTGAGGAGGTGTCGCCATGCCAAAGTTGAAAGTTTTTATCGCAATCCTGGTTCTTCTGGCCACTATGCATTTAACGGCCATCGACTCCCGTTCCCAGAAAAATCACGATCCAAAAGAAATACCTGCTTTGCTGGCCGCAACCTATATTCATGCGGTAATCGAGGCTGATCGTACCATCTATTCCCAATATATCGTTGAACGCCTGGGAGAAACCGTTTCCCTTAAGGCTTCCGAGAAATGGAATGAAACCAACACCCTCCCCCTTCCGGCACAATTCCTGATGATGTCATCCCAAGTCGTTAACGAAAAAAATCTTGGCATACAATACCGCCTAAAAAGTCTGTGGCCCATCAATGAACACAACACCTACACATCCAAAAAAGAAAAAGAGGGACTGGAGAGCGTTGCTCAAAATCCGAATCAACCCTATGTATGGACGGCCAAAAAAAACGGAAGCATTATATTCAATGCTGTATTTCCGGACCTCGCGGTAACCAAAAGTTGCATTCAATGCCATAACAGTCATCCCAAAAGTCCGAAGCGGGATTTCAAAAAGAACGATGTCATGGGAGGTATTCACATTTCCTTCCCGATCACTAAACCAGCTTCTTCGCAAAACAGGCTAGCGGTGGCCCCGGAAGTGGTGACGGACTATGTGCATGCCATTCTGGAGGCTGATCGAACTATTTATGCGAAGCACGTGGTCAATCGCCTGCAAAAAAAGAATATTATTTATGCTTCTGAAAACTGGTGGGAAGAAAACACGTTACTACTGCCGGCTCAGTTTTTATTAAATGCCTCTGATTTAATAAAAAATATGAGATTGGGGTTGGATTATAAATTAATCAGCCTGTGGCCCATCAATCCACACAACGGAGCTGCCAATCAATTTGAAAACATCGGATTGGAAACAGTGGCATCAAAGCCGTTCAGACCCTACATCGGTACCACTCAAATAGGAAACCACACCTATTTTCAGGCGGTCTATCCAGACATTGCCATCACGCCAGCCTGCGTAACCTGCCACAACGGCCATCCTAAAAGCCCGAAGCATGATTTTAAATTGTATGATGTGATCGGGGGAATCGTGGTCAGCATACCCATGAATTCTGACTAGCGGGATTGCTGGTACTTAAGGGAATGTGCGATAAATTCACGAAACAGAGGATGCGGCTCCATGGGGGAAGACTTGAATTCCGGATGAAACTGGCCGGCAAGAAACCAGGGATGATCGGCCAATTCGATAATTTCAACCAGATTGCCGCTCGGAGAGATTCCGCTGATTTTCATCCCCGCCTCTTCCAGCTGAAATCTATATTTATTGTTGAATTCGTAACGGTGACGGTGACGCTCATAAATTTCTCGGTCGCCATAAGCCTTAAAGGCCATGGAGTTTTTCCGTAACTGACAGGGGTACTCGCCCAGACGCATGGTTCCGCCTTTATCACCATTCACTTCCTGATCGTGCATTAAATCTATGATGGGGTGTGGCGTTTCTGGCTTAAATTCGGCACTGTCCGCTTGCTCAAGCTTCGCCACGCTACGGGCGAAGTCAACCACCGCGGAATGCATTCCTAAACATATCCCAAAATAGGGAACTTTATTTTCACGGGCAAACCCCGCCGCCTTGACCTTTCCCTCGAATCCCCGATCTCCAAAACCACCAGGGACCAGTATTCCGTCACAATCCTTTAACAACTCCGTTCCGTTTTCGGCTTCCAAATCCTCGGCAGACACCCATTTCATATTGACCTTAACACGATTACTGACCCCACCGTGAACGAGGGCTTCCATCAGGCTCTTGTAAGATTCCTTGAGCTCTATATATTTTCCAACAATAGCTATCTTCACCTCGCCTTTCGGCTGACTCAGACTTTGGTTAATAGCTTCCCAATGGCTGAGGTCTGGCTGAACCCCGGACATACCAAGTTTTTCAAGTATGATACGAGTCAATCCTTCGTGATGTAAATTAAGAGGTACCTGATAAATAGACTTGGCATCCATGGCGGTAATGACCGAGTCCACCTCCACATTGCAAAACAGGGCAATCTTTCTTTTAATATCCTTGGAAACCGGTTGCTCGGACCGGCAAAGCAAAATATCCGGCTGGATACCTATTTCCCTCAATTTTTGTACACTGTGCTGGGTTGGTTTGGTTTTCAATTCATCAGCTGTCTTGATATACGGAAGAAGAGTCAGGTGAACGTAAATCACATTTTTTGGATTACTGTCGAATCGAAACTGGCGAATCGCCTCAAGAAAAGGAAGGCTTTCAATATCGCCAACCGTGCCCCCGATTTCACAAATCACCACATCCACACCCTCACTCACGGCACGGATTCGAGATTTAATCTCATCGGTTATATGGGGAATAACCTGTACCGTTGAACCCAGAAAATCTCCCCGCCGTTCCTTTTGAATCACATCATTATAGATTCGGCCAGCAGTGACATTGTTGATTTTACCCATCCTGGCATGAGTAAAACGCTCGTAATGACCAAGGTCCAAATCCGTCTCGGCGCCATCATCGGTCACATAGACTTCACCATGCTGAAGAGGATTCATGGTCCCCGGATCAACATTAATGTAAGGATCGAGTTTCAGCAGGGTAATTTTCAATCCACTGCATTCCAGCAGACTTCCCAAAGAGGCCGCGGCAATCCCTTTGCCAAGAGATGACAGCACTCCGCCTGTGACGAAAATATATCTTACTTTCTTGTCGTTGTATTTTTTAGCCAAGCTCCAACCTCATCACCACAATTAATTTAACAGGGGCTTTGTTTATCCAGAATTCTTTCAACTCTCTCTAAATCTTCAATTTGATCC
>JAOUPX010000049.1 GCA_029879645.1 Nitrospinota bacterium | reverse complement strand
TCCGTAATCATTACTTTGTTACGAGGGCGGATGCCTCCCTCTTTGGTATCCGGATGCTGGCTGCAGAATTCCGCATTCTTTCCTTTATTTAAATCTTCAAGAATCGGCGCCGGTACGGTTCCCTTGAAGAGGACGGATCCGGAAAGACTGCCTCCGTTGGTAACAGGTGTCACTTCGTACGCTTTTGATTTTGCCAGACCCTCCTGGGCAGCCAATAAGGTCAGGCAGAGCATAAGTGCAGCAAATCGAGTCATAGTTTTCATGATAGATACCTCCTCAAAAGGAAAAAAAATAATTGGGTTATCGTTTAACGAACTGGGTATCGATATATTTCACGACATCCCAGATCTGTTTGTCGCTCAGGGTTTTGCCATGGGCCACCATCCCGGTGCCTTTGGATCCGTTTTTGATGATCCAGAACATCTGTCCGGGAGAAACATTTTTCATGGTGTCGGCGCAGGTAAAATTTCTGGGATGCGGCTTCAGGGCTTTGCCCAGTTTTCCATTACCATTTCCTTCATCGCCATGGCACATCTTGCAGGCCATGGGCTTGGCGGTTTTTTCATAGATGGCTTTTCCGGCTTCCACACTTGCGCTGTCAGGAATGCCGGTGTTGGCCAGATTGGTAGGAGCCGATTTGGTTTTTCGGGGTTGAGGGCAGATTCCCTTGTCCTCACCGGCAAAAGCCGTTTCGGTGAAGCCAATACCCACTAAGGAAATAAATACAAATAAAACAACCCATTGGGCTCCTGATTCGGAGCTTTTTGTTGGTTTGATTGAGATCATGGGGAAGTCCTTTCACTTAAAAGGGTTTATTCTTCTTGTTACATTGACTTATTGTGTTATCCTGTATCTGCTTTTTATTACTGTTCGTTACTAATATAAAAGTGGCAGATTAAGTCGCGGTTAATTCGGAATTAATAAATTTTAATTAGACCGATTTAATGGAGCCGCTCTAACCTTTTGAAAACAAAATTTCATGGTGCATAATTACAAAGGAAAGAAAGTGCTTGTGGTGGACAACTCCCGTTGGATCGCCCGCCTCATTAAAAACCAGTTAACTGAGATTGGTTTCGAGGATGAGCTGGTTTCTATTGCCACCGACGGTCATCAGGCCTTTCTCATTCTGGATCTCAAGGAATTTGATCTGGTCACTTCGGGTTTGTATTTGAGAGCCAAGAATGGATTGGATTTGCTGAACAAGTTGCGGACGGACAGCCGGGAGCGGATGAAAGATATTCCGTTTGTGGTTATTTCAGCAGAGCGCACTGAGGAATTTATAGACAGTCTGGCAAAAGGGGGAGGGGCAAATGGGTATTTAACAAAACCCTTTCTTAATGAAGAACTGGCTGAAATGGTAGACCGCGTTACAGAAAAGGGGAATACTCAGTTTGTTCGCCTCGATCAAAAATATAAACCCAAGTCAATCCTATATGATCCTTCATTAGATGATATCGGCATCCATCCCAAAGTCATATCCGGATTTGTGGAAAGTACGGTGGAGGCATTTGGACAGTATCTGGTGACGGCTGTTCCTGAAAAGCCGGAATCGGGCAACGGAGCCAAAGGGGATTTGGTGGTTTCGATTGATTTTGTCGATGACGTCCATGAAATTCAGGTCGTGATACTGGTATATTTTCCATTGGGAATTGCCTGCAATATATATGAAACAATTTTCGGTGAAGTGGATATGGAGCAGGTGAAGGGCGTGGTTCAGGAACTGAGCAATATTGTCGGGGGCATGGCAAAAATCAAAGCCGCCGAATCGGCTCATGAATTTTTAAAGCTCACCAATGGCGGCCACCCGGTTGATCCACGGGAAAAAGTTCAAATGCATTTTAAGCTGGGATTGCCGGAAACCAGAGAGAACGGCAAGGGATCCATAAAATTGGACGGGGATCCCCGGTTTACGGTTCCCTTTGTTATTGATCAACAAAAAGCATACCTTCAGGTTTATATCCAGAAAGCCTGAAGCAAATCACATCCCCAGTTGGCGAATCGCCTCGTAAACCACGATGGATACCGCATTGGACAGGTTGAGCGACCGCACCCGCGTGTCATACAAAGGAATCCGAAACGTCTGCCCGGCGTATTTTTGCATCAGCTCTTCAGAAAGCCCCTTCGTTTCCTTACCGAAAATCAAATAACTTCCAGGTTGGAACCGGTGCTCTGAATATAGTGTCTTGGCTTTTTTGGAAAAGAAGGCGAGCGGAGCCCCTTCCGGTATAGAGGCGAAAAATTCGTTCCGGCCGGGGTGCCTTACCACGTCGAGATGCTGCCAATAATCGAGGCCGGCTCGCTTCAACTGGGTATCGTTGATTTCAAATCCGAGCGGATCGACCAGGTGGAGGGTGGATTGAGTGGCCAGGCACAATCGTCCGATAGACCCGGTATTGTTTGGGATTTCTGGTTCAATTAAGACAACATTAAGTTGGTGGGGCATGGGCTGGTTTGGTTCAGGATCGCGGACGGATGCGGTAATAGTCGCCATCAAGCCTGGAAATACCTCCGCCTCGCACCACGGCAAGAAAGTTTTTCGCCCTGACTTCATCCACCTGATCCAGGATTGTATCCAACTCCTCGTGGGACACGTCCTCCCAGTTTTCGAAGTCGCCGGACCGCTCGATGTTAAAGCGGGAGAGGTTATCCATCTCAATATGAAAACTGTCTTTTCTCATAAATTGGTGATCCGTCCAATGAAGATTGATCTTAAAACCCATATGTCCCTTTTTGGATTCGAGCATCATTATACCAAACAATGAGGGCGATAAGCCATGCTCCATGGAGCGTGGCAGAATGAATGGTTGAATGGGTCGGGCCGGTAATCGTCTTTTATTTGAGAGGGAGGACGGATATAATGTACTGGAAGGACGATATATCATCGAAGGATAAGGGGGTAGTATGAGAAATCAAATTCTGGTTTTCAGCGTGTTTGTACTTGCCGCAGCGGGTTGGATGTATAGTGCGGTGCCGGTGCAGGCGGGCGACGGGCCCGGAAACATCGTGTTCGAGGATACCAAGAGTTTCGCTCCTGTGGTGTTCGATCATGCCAAACATACAAATGCAGGCGTAGGGTGCGGCGACTGCCACGATGCCCTGTTTCCGAAAAAAAAGGGAGCCACCGATGCTGGCAATGCGCTGACTATGAAAGCCCTCCGACAGGGAAAATATTGCGGCTCATGTCACAATGGCAAACAGGCCTTCTCTGCCAGTAAAAATTGCAAGCAGTGCCATCGTAAATGATTATTATGTCCTGTGTTTGCATTCCGAGATATAACGATTGCCTGTCAATTTAATTCAATTTTTGACCGTACCCACCCGGTAGGTGAAGAATACCATTGCGGTGTGGGCGTCGAAATCGGGCAGAGTACCGAAGAGGGTTAATACATTCGGAGCGGTACTTGAACCAGGGCTAAACCCATCGGTGGCGAAATCGTCGATATCGAATTTTTGATACAAGTATCGCATACTGATATCGACGTTGGGACTCCATCGGTACCTCCCAGTGAATCGCGCATTGTGGTTGCGGGTTTTCAGTTTGGGCATGTCCAGCGCGCCGACCAGATTGGCGCCCGTCGCAAAGGTGATTTCCTCCACACTGTCTGAAAACCAGTAATCCGCGCTCAGTTTTACCCTGCCTTCGGCATACTGGTGCGATACCCCGGCACCCACGGTATGCGCATCATTGTCATGATTGGCGATCCAATTATTAGCAGATCCGGCACCATCCTGATTAAGTTGTTCGGTAACAATATTTTCAAACGTGTAATAAGCATTGATCGTCGTGGCATCCGATGGCAGAAAAGTCCAGTCGAATGTAACGTCGTGCCGCCGGCTGAGTTGTAACCCTAACTGGGATGTGTCGTAATCGTCATAGACGAAATTATAATAAACCCCGTAGGTGGTTCGCGCAGTCGGAGTAAAGTTGATATGGGCCGAGTGCTTCATTTGTTCCCGCTCCGAGATGTCGTAGCGCTTCATCAGGGGATTCGTCAGATTTCCGGGAGTACCGAATCGAGCAAAATTAACTTTAGATTCATCATAAGGGTCCACCTCTTCCCTCACGCCCAGGGTAACTTTGTAGCCGAGACTCACGTTTTTAAAATAACTGGAGCGAACCCCTGCCGTAATCGCATTTTCTTTGGTTTCATCCACGGAGCGAAAATCGCGTTTGCGGTGGTCAAACTTGTAGCCGAGTTTAAACGTGGTCCCCTTGAAGGCATAATAACTGGCCGTCGCATCCACCTGATTTTGAGTCATGTCATACGGCAGGTTGTTGGTGGGCGCGGATACAGTATTAGCCGTATCATCGGTGGCGATGTAGGCAAAACTCTGAATTGGTGTATCGTTGATCGTCTGGTAATGTCGGTACCTTAAGTTTAAAGCGAGCTTGGGCAGGGGCCGCGATGACAGGTTGAGTGTTCCGTGAATCGTCTGGATTTGCGCATCTGCCTTCAATCGGGGTAGCAGGGCGGTAGTGGTACTGGTCGAAAAGGGTAACAGCGATTCATTCTGCTCCATAATTCCGTATTGGAAAACTGAAGATATACGCGTAGTATTGGTCAGATGATAAGCTCCAGACAGTCCCACTTTCCAGGAATGATTGTCCGGGTCGCGAGCAATTAAATTAATCAACGCCCGGTTTCCGCCGTCAAATGGTCCCTCCCAGATCAATGAGTCGAACTTGTTGTTGAACAGGGAGTAGTCGAACGAGAGTTCAATTTGTCCACGGTCTCCACTATGTGATAAGCCGGCGTGCATATCATGCGCCACCTGGTCGATCGGATCCGGTAGGATGGTACTCCGGAATCCATCACTGGGTCCCCCAATGGATTGGGTTCCGTCCCGTTCAGTCCGCTTATAGCTCATGTCGAAGTTGAATTTACCGAAAGTGGATTTAATTCCGAACAGGCCAGTGTCGCGTTCATTCTGCAGTTCGAAATCCCGGTTGACTATAGTCAGGGCGGTAGTTGATCCTCCGCGGACAAAACCGGGATTCAGGGTTAGAGTGGTACTGCCAGGTTGGTTGAATGGGGTCAGTGTATTGTTGTTCAATAAATGCGGAATCTGGTTGTATTCGGCATAGACGGTATAACTTCCGGTGATACCGGTTTCCCAATAGATGCTCCGGTTATCGAGCCCCAGGTCATCGGTGAACAGGTTCATAAAATACGAGTCGCGATTGTAAGTCAGGTTGGAGGAGCCTATGATATATCCGGTGTCATCGTTGATTCCGGTGTATTCCCCGAATTTGAAAGAGTCGCTGTCTCCGAACACTCCCGCGCCGCCAAGGGTGACATCTCCCAGCAGTCCTTCGGGCATCAGGGCCGCATCCTCATCCTGCGCCCAAGAGAGTCCGGGAATGAGCATCAGCAAAAATATCATCGTGTAGAACCGCCGCTTCATCTTAGAATATTCCCCCTAATCATGACAAACCTGAACCCTTCGTCATCGCATAAATCTCGCTCCGGAAGGATGATTGGAGCCGTGAATCCGGCTATGACAGTTTAAGCATGATTTCCCCACTATGAATGTTCCCGCTCCTCCAAATGCCGGCAGGCCAGAGCCATCATTCAGAGAATCCGGATGACCGGCATTGGAATGGCAGGCCTGGCATAAGTAAGGTGGTTTCCATTTAAGCATCGATAGATGGTTTGACCCGTGCGAATCATGGCAATTATTGCAGTCTTCCCGTACCGGTGCGTGTTCCCACAGCATCGGCCCACGTTTTTCCTGATGGCAGATGTAACAGGTTTGATTGGTGGTCTCCGCTTTGAGCAGATTGGGCGCCAGACTGCCGTGCGGGTTGTGACAACTGGCGCAGGACATTTTGCCTTCCCGCAGGGGCATGTGGGCGGATCGCAACATTCGCGCACGCTTGTCGGCATGACAGGTAAAGCAGGCTTTTTTGGAATCCTCATTGATCGATAATTGGCGTTTGCTCTTTCGCGCCATCACGTAATGACATTTGTCGCAGGAGACGTTCGCCATCTCATGCACACTTCCCTTCCAGTGCAGGGTGATCTGCTTCTCGTGGCACTGCAGGCAGATTTGGCTTTTCTGTTGCGGGGTGATTGTTTTAAAGGAAACGGTAGTGGACTGTTTTTTGTCAAAGTCCGGTTCCGCGGCGTGGGTACCCGTAGGCCCGTGGCAGTCTTCGCAGGATTGAACCAGCGATTTTCCCAGTGTCTTTTTGAAATAGAGCGCGTGTTTAGTGCGGGCGAAGGATTTGATGTAGTCTTCGTGGCAATCCAGGCATCCGGTGATAGAACTGGATGAGGTGGCTCCTTTGAGGCTGGGATTAATCTTTTCCCAATCCACTTTCGGGCCGGCGTGAATGGGTTCGGCAAACACCAAGAGCGCGACCGGCGCTATTGCCAGAAAAAAAATTGCCCTAAACATCAAGACCCCCCTAGTAAAGTCCTATGTTAATACAGATGCCTGATATTTAATTTTATTCCATTGATTCAGTGGGATTATAACAGCATTTCCAGAACTATCTTCTGGAAAAAGTACTCAACCCATATTTCTGATGGCATTGCGAGCATAACCCCACGGCGTCCTGATTGCTGATGCGCCACTGGTGCGGAGTGTGGCAGGTGGTGCAATCGTTCCCTAAAGCCTTGATATGAATAGGATGCTTGCCGCGTTGCATGGCCCCCTGGTGGCATTCGGTGCAGGAAGTGCTTGCAGACTTTTTAGGGTTATGGACCTGATGGCAGTCGTTGCACTCAAACGGTTGATGTGCCCTTGACGCGCTGGCCGGTTGCGTCAAGGGCGATTTGTTCTCATGACATTGGATGCACTCTTTATTTCCCGGCACCAATCGTCCGGTCCGGAAATTATGGCAGTCACTGCAGGCCATGTCTTTCATCTTGGGGACCATATTTTTTGCGTGGGCATGGCAGTTCACGCAGAATTTTTGTTCCGGATCGAACTTATGCAGTTCGATGGCGTGGCAGGAGGTGCACTCGATGTTTTCCTTGAACCAGTGCAGGGAGTGACCTTTGGATCTTGAAACCTTGACGATTTCCTTGTCACCGGCCAGATGGCAGGTCACGCACATGGTGCTGGGCACGATAATCTGTTCGTGCGGCCGTTTCGTTACTTCTGTGGGGCGCTCCACGATGGTTTTCAGGAACATCATGTTCCGTTCGTAAAAGGTCGCGTGATGGCAGGTGTGGCAATTGACGCCTTTGTGCACACTGGTTTCCCAGCTGTGAAACGCGTCCTTCATGAGATGGCAGTTCAGGCAGAATTCGGGATCGTTTTCGGTGTAGTCGTGCAGGTGCAGGGAGCCGACACCCAGAATCACCACAACCAGCGCGACAAGCAGGCCGATGATAATTTTATATTTTTTGGTGCCGCTGTTGTTGAACATCCTGACCCGACCCCAAATTGAATGAGTTTTTCCGAAAATTGCCCCCTAACTATAACCCGCCGATTCGTCCGTCACCACCCCAAAATAATTTCAATAAAAAGTCATTTCTGATTAAAGGAATAAAATGAACGTTCATTCGTTCTTTATTAATATGGGGGTAAGGTTGGGGGAGGCATATCAGGAGGTATCGATTATGCAGACCTATTTGATTATGGGAAAATTCACCGAAAAAGGCATCGCGAACATCAAACAGACCACGGAGCGTGCGGACAAGTTCAAGGAAATCGCCGCCAAACTGGGTATCCATGTTCAGCAGATTTACTGGCTCATCGGAGATTTCGATGTGGTCAACATCGTGGAGGCACCGGACGACCAGGCGGTGGAGGCTCTTTTGGTCCGGGTCGGCGCGTGGGGTAACGTGCGGACCACCACCTTCCGGGCGTTTGATAAAAAGGAAATGGATGCTATCATTGCTAGGATGGACGATTCGATCTGATTCGTCCCCGGCGGTCGGCAACTAATGAGGATGGCACACATTTTATGATTCTGAAATCGTTCGGGGTGTGGCTTCTGTGTTTCTTTTCAGGGGGGATGTTTTTTGCTTCCTCCTCCCTGGCAGATAGGACCTCCGGCCCTTCTGCTGATATTCCAGAGATTCATTTAAACAGTAAAGGCTTCTCATCCAGCCGGCAATGCGGGCAATGCCATAAGGAACTGTATGAAGACTGGCGGCACAGTTTGCATGCCGATGCCTCCGGCAACGCGGTTTTCAAGGCGGCCTACATGCAGGTTTATTTTGAGCAGGGAGAGAGCGCCCGCCCCGCCTGTTTGACCTGCCACGCCCCGGTGGCGTATTACAACAACGATCCCAAGCTCACCCAGCCCATCAGCCGCGAAGGTGTCAGTTGCGATTTCTGCCATTCGATTGCAGAAGTGCTACCCGGGACAGCGGAAGGTCCCCAGTTTCGCTTCGAGTTCGGCGGCCTCAAGCAGGGGTCTCTGCAAAATTCTAAAAGCCCCGCCCATCAAAACCGGTTCAACGACCTCTATCAGCAATCCCTGTTTTGCAAGGGGTGCCACGAACAGAAAAACAAGAACGGTGTATCGATGATTGCCACCTGGTCGGAATGGAAGGAAAGCCCCTATTCGGAAAAAGGGGTCACCTGTCAGAAATGCCACATGGAAAAGATTGCGGGTAAGACGGTTGCATCCTCGGTTCAGAAAAGCACCCGCAACCAGATCAGCAATCACGATATCGCCGCCGGCCATTCATTGACCAAACGGCGTCAGGCCCTGGAAATTAAAATTGTGGACGTCGAAACTCACAGAAACCGGATTCGTGTGAAGGTGGACCTGACCAATACGGGAGCGGGGCACAATATGCCCACCGGCCTTCCGGTCAAAAAAATAATACTGGAAGTGAAAGTGCAGGAACCCAATGGTTCTCACCGGCAGATTCAACAACGGATTTATCAGAAAGTGGTGGCCGACGCCCAGGGCCGTACGGTGACCCACCTGGTGGACTTGATGCTTGGTAAAGGCACTAAAGTTGTGTCCGATAATCGGATCGCCCCATTGGAAACCCGTCACGAGTCGTTCACGTTCTTTATTGATGAGCCCGAAGAACAGATAATTTCCGCCGCCGCGTATTACAGTTATACCCCGGAAATTCTGCAACCCACTCCCATCCATATCAAATTGAATGAGGTGCAACGCCGTGTCCGATGAGTTGAAGGTGGAGGAGGAAGTATTTTCCGTGGATTCCAACCGCCGCCGGTTTTTGCAGTGGACGCTCGGCGGATTGTTGTTCGGAGGATTTGTAGTGGCGGCCAACGTGGTCCTGCGCTACCTGATGCCACCGCCGCCGCGTCTTGAAAAAGCGGGACAGGTTTCCATTCCTGTGTCACAGATTCCGATGGGCTCCAGCCTCATGCTCAAACATCAGGGAGCGCCGGTGCTGGCGGTGCATACTGAAGAAGGGATATCCGCTTTTTCAGCGGTGTGCACCCATCTGGGATGCCTCGTGAAATGGATGCCCGCCGAAAAAATTTTCTATTGCCCCTGTCATGCAGCCAAATTTGATGCCAAAGGCAAGGTGACGGCCGGGCCGCCGCCGGAACCTCTTCCACCCGTCAAATTCGAAATCGTTGACGACAATATTATTTTTCTCTGAGTCCATTCATGTTCAGCTGGTTGAGCGACCTCCTAGACCGATTCATTGACTGGGTCCATTACCGGACCGGGATCAAGGATATCGTACGCGATCAAATCACCGAGTACCGGGTGCCGCCCAAGCTCAACAAATGGTATTCGCTGGGTGGATTGAGCCTGTTCATCTTTGGGATGCAGTTGGTGACCGGTGTGCTCCTGCTGGCCTATTATGTGCCGTCCACCGAGTCGGCATTTGCCAGCATCCAGCGCATCATGCTGGAAATTCCGTACGGTTGGCTGATACGTTTGTCGCATGCGGCGGGTTCGCATATGATGATCATCATCATCCTGCTCCACATGGTGAGCGTAATTTTCATGGGGTCCTATAAAAAGCCGAGGGAGATGACCTGGCTTTCCGGGTGCGCCCTGATTCTCCTGACGCTGGCGGTATGTTTCACCGGTTATCTTCTTCCGTGGAGCCAGTTATCGTACTGGGCCACGACCGTGGCGACCAGTATTCCCGAGCCGATTCCGGTGATCGGTCCCTTTATCGTGAAGCTGGTTCGCGGGGGTGATCACATCAACCCCGACACGCTCAACCGGTTTTTTGCTCTGCATGTTATCGTCATCCCCGCCGCCATGCTGGCGCTGGCGGGATTTCATCTGTTTCTGGTGCGGGTGCTTGGAATATCGGGTTCGCCGCCCCCGAAGACAAAGGATGAGGAGTAATCATGTTCAAGAGACCCAGATTTTCCAAAGGCATGCGTTTTCCCCGGTTCATAATGGAAGACGTGCTGGTGATATTTATTTTTATGGCCGTGTTTTGCGGGGTGGTGTTCTTCTTTCCACATCTCATCGTGTTTGGAGACGCAAAGATTCCGGCGGACCCGTTCAATACGCCGGAACATATCAAGCCGGAATGGTATTTTCTGGCCTCCTATCAATTTTTGAAAATCATCCCGTCGGAATTTGGTGCGCTGATTTTGATGTCGGTAGCGGGGCTGTTGTTCGTGTTTCTACCGTTTGTTGACCGGAGCGAGGAAAACAATATTTTAAAGAGGCCGATATTCCTGACTCTGGTGCTGGCCTGCATCGTTGGTTTTATAGGATTGACTGTGTGGGGTTTTCTCTCTTGAAGGCGAGGGTGAGTGAAGATTTTCTCTCCATTTGAAATATTAAGGGCCGGAGCGCTTGGGTTGTGTTTCGCCATGCTGGGATTCACTCCGGGGACCGCCGGTGCGGCTTTCGAGCCACCGCTGGAAAACTCCTGTATCAACTGCCATCAGGATCTGGCAGTTGAGCGTTTGAGCAGGCCGGTGACGCTGTGGGCGTCCAGCGTGCACGCCGAAGTCGGAAATACCTGTGATGGATGCCACGGCGGCGATCCCAAAGATCCCACGGAAAAATCCATGTCCGACGGCAACCAATTCTATCTGGGACCGAAGGAGGAAGAGGTCACCGGCTTCTGCGGCAAATGCCATCAGGAATTATCTGAATATTTCCAACAAAGCGCGCATTGGGCTACGGGCACCCAGAACTGCATCCAGTGTCACGGAACGCATACGGTTCAGAGGATCAGTCTGGAGATCATCGATCCGGAGAAGTGTGGAACCTGCCATGGCTATGAATCGGCGGACAAGCTCAAGGGGGTCCTGTCGGGTTTGCACGACCGGTTTGGCGCTTCCCGTGAAAAAATCAAACTGATCAAGGGGCTTCCGACTCAACCTCTGGAAAGCGAACTGGATAAAGTTTGGAAGCAACTGCGTCAGGTCAGGATGGTGTCCCATACGTTTGATATGACCCGTATCGAGAAAAAGGCGGAAGAGGTGAAGGCCCTCATGGTCACGATGGAAACCGAAATCGCACGCCTGGAGAGAATCGAGCAGGAAAGAAAGCTTCTGGGATGGGGGCTGATCCTTTTGTTCACTGCGCTTGCGATGGCTACCTATTTATATAACCGCACTGAAAAGATAATCGAATAAATCTAAATGAATGTTCATGAATTTATAATCACCCTGGCGGTCATACTGCTGTCGGCCCGCGTTCTGGCGGAGCTTGCAGGGCGGGTGCGGGTGCCGCCGGTGATCGGCGATCTGATGGCGGGTATCCTGCTGGGCCCCAGTGTTTTCGGCTGGATTGAGCCGGAAGCGACGATCCGGATCATGGCGGAAATCGGCGTCCTCCTTTTGTTGTTCAAAGTCGGGTTGGGAACCGACGTAATTCATCTAGCGAAGACGTCAAGGGTTTCCCTGATGGTGGCGTGCATCGGGTTTTTGGTGCCGTTCGCGTTCGGTTTCGCGCTGGCACGTTTCGTGTTCGATTTGTCCCTGTTGGTTTCGCTGTTCATCGGCGGTACCTTGACGGCGACCAGTATCGGGATCAGCATCCGTGTTCTGGACGATTTCAAGCGTCAGCATTCTTCCGAAGGCCGAGTCGTGCTGGGGGCGGCGGTGATGGACGACATCCTTGGTGTCGTGCTTTTGGCTCTGTTATACGAGTTTGCGTTGAACGGGGGGATCTATCTGCCTCATATCGGAAAGGTAGTTTTGTTTATCCTTATCTTTTTATTGATGGCTCCGGTGATGGTCAAAAGCCTGTCACTCCTGATTGAGCATTATGAAGGAGAAAGCCAGATTCCCGGCCTCCTGCCAACCGCGATTGTTTCGTTGATTCTGTTCTTCTCCTGGCTGGCGTATGCCGTCGGGGCGCCGCCCATTCTGGGAGCGTTCGCCACCGGCCTGGCATTATCGCGCCGGTTTCATCTACCGTTCGGCGGGGCCATGGGGCAGGAAAATCCGAATCTGTCCGATCGCATCGACTTCCAGATGCAACCGATTTCCCAACTGATGACCCCCGTGTTTTTTGTGTTTGTTGGCCTGTCGCTGAATCTTCGCGAAGTGGACTGGAGCTCGCCGTTCATCTGGACATTCTTCTTTTTGCTTCTTGTCTCTGCGGTGATCGGGAAACTGGCCAGCGGCCTGTGCGTAAAAGGCGCCTGGGCGCAGAAACTGGCGGTGGGACTCAGCATGGTACCGCGCGGGGAAGTCGGGCTGGTGTTCGCGGAACTGGGGCTGACCGCCGGTATCCTCAGTAACGAATTGTACTCGGGTATGATCCTGGTGATCGCCGCTACGACATTTCTTCCGCCCTTCATCATGAAATGGTTGTACCAGACCCACGGTCACACCCTTGACGATCCGGCCTAGTGAAGTATGTTTGTGACGGTTCCCATTCCTACTCGCGGTCTTTTGTATCACGCCCTCGTTTGATACAATCATTCCTTCCGTTTAATTCAGTATTTATAATTCCCTTGAGGCGGTTGAGTGTTTAAAAACAAGCGGGTGGTTATTCTGGTAGCGTTCATCGTGCTGGTGGCGGCGGGTTTTTGGGGAGTGTCCCGCTACCCGGCCCTGGGCGAAAAGGCCGCGATGTCGGGCACCGAAGCGTTTGAGGACCCGATGACCCACCAGGCGCATTTCCACGCGCCGGACAAGGCGCCACTCCATATTCGCATCCTCTACACCACGTTGAACTGGTACGAGACCAACTGGAAAGGGATGGCCTTCGGGCTGATTCTTGCAGGGGCTTTTTTGACTCTATTGTCCTACCTGCCGAAGCAAACTTCCGACCGCCGGTTTAAAAATAGCCTGATGGGCATGCTGGTGGGAACCCCGCTGGGCGTGTGCGTCAACTGCGTTGCCCCCATCGCCAAGGGTTTGTACGAGGCAGGGAGCAAAATGGAAACCGCCCTGGCGGTGATGTTCAGTTCTCCAACCCTGAACATCGTGGTGCTCACCATGCTGTTTTCCATTTTTCCGCTGCACATGGCGCTGCTTAAGCTGGGCGCGACGTTCGTGCTGGTCCTGCTGATCGTTCCGTTCATTTCCAAAAAGGACGTGAACCGGTGGCGGCAGGAATCTGCGGCGGCACAGTCCGAGGTGTGCGAGGTGGACTTCCTTCCCGTTTCCTGGGGCGAGGCCCTTCAAAGCGCGGCGCGGGATTACTGGAAAAGTTTTTCCTATATCTTTATTCGCACGTTTCCCCTGATGTTGCTGGCCGGGTTCCTGGGGGCGCTGGTGGTCCATTTGTGGAAATTTGATAAATTCATCGGCATGGAGCCGACGCTTGCGACTCTTTCCCTGATTTCATTTATGGGAACCTTCATTCCCCTGCCCATCGCATTTGACATGATGCTGACGCAGGCTTTGATGATGTCGCGTCTGGCGGACGGGCTGGTGATGACTCTGTTGTTTACGCTGGGGACCTTCAGTATCTACAGTGCGCTGATTGTCTACCGTACTTTTTCGCTGAAAGTGGCCCTGAAGCTGTACGCCATCGTCATGGTGATCGGAATTGGTCTGGGTTACTCGGCGCAAGCGTATTCCAATCACCAGTACCTGCAATGGCTGGAGCAGTATGATCGGTTCCTCGCGGAAGAAAAAACCGAAGGTAGCTCCAAAGCGGCTGAAATCGCCAACCCCAACCGGGAAGAGCCGTTCAATCTTGTTGAAACCCGCAAACGACCGTCGAAACTTTTGATGAAGACAGGAAGCGTTGAAATATATTCCACTCCATTTCGCAGCCGCAACCGCGGCAGTGTTCCTTTCAGTAAGGATCTGGGGCCGGACTGGGGGATTACTTATTCCAATCGACTGACCCCGGAGATATTTTTCGATCCGATTTATTTCGGACGCGGCATTGCGTCGGGCGACTTCAATCAGGACGGGTGGACGGATGTTGCGGTGGCGACGAATAATGGGTTTGAGTTGTACCAGAACCTGAATGGAATAAAATTCAAGCGCCTCGGCGGTTTGCCCTCGGACTTGACGGGGATGCAGGGACTCACCGTGGCGCTGGTGGACATGAACAACGACGGCTGGCTGGATGTGTTCCTGACAACGTTCAATGACGGAAACTTTTTATGGCTGAACCCATTATCCGGAGAAGCGAGCGGCGGACTGATAGAAGTCCCCAACGGCAAGGCTCTGGCGACCACCGCCCCGGCGTTCGGTGACGTCAACCGCGACGGGTTCCTGGACATTGTTAACGGTAATTATTTTCTGGGTGTGCTGACGCGCAAGCCAATCAATAATTCGGTGGATCAGTTGGTGATCAACCGCAATCTGGAGTTTACTCCGAGCGATCTGGAAGGCGTACCGGGGCAGACGCATACCGTATTGCTCTCCGATTTCAACGATGACGGAAAATCCGATTTGATGATCGGTAACGATTACAAGGTATCGGATGCCTATTATCTGGGGAATGGGGTGGGCGCGTTTCAAAAAATCAAGAAAGGGGACGGTATCATTCCCATCACTACCGAAAACACAATGAGCATGGACACGGCGGATTTCAACAACGATCTCAAACTGGATTTGTACCTGGCGAATATCGGGATGAGCAAGGGGATCGATGTGGTGTCCAATATTTTCGGAAGCGTCATGCAGGAAGCGGGTCGGGAATTTTGCAGTGCCAGCAACACCGTGTTGAATCAAGATGAATGCCGCGACCTGGTGAAGCTGGTGACCCTGTTGAACCCGGAAAAACAGGACCCTTCCGAGCGGTGCCGTGGGCTGGAAGACCGGCGCAAAGTTGGGGAGTGTATGGTGACGCGTCTGGCGTTGACCGCAACGCGCCGGGAAGACCCTGCTTTGTGCGAAAAGATTGCACCGGATCACGTGATGCCGAAAAAATTATGCGGCAACTATTTCCTCGCACAGCCGGTGCATCCGGACACCAGCGCGGAAATTCCACTACGGTCGATGGCGAATATCCTGTTTCAAGGGTTGCCGGATCACCGTTTTGAGGATGTATCGAAAGAAGCCAAGGTGGAGACAGCGGAGTGGAGCTGGAATTCGCGCTTCGCCGACCTGGATAACGACGAATGGCAGGATTTGTATGTGGTCAACGGCGTCCTGAGTACGCAGGAATTCGCATCCAATAACTTTTTTCATAATGAAGGCGGGAAGACGTTTACTGCGGCCGAAAAGGAATTCGGCTTGGAAGATTTCGATCACAGCTCGGCTTATACGTATCTGGATTTCGATAACGACGGCGACCTCGACATCATTACCAACACCCAGTATGGTCCGTTCAAGGTGTACCGCAACAACGAGACGCGCCACAGCAGTGTGGTGTTTCAATTGCGCGATGAGGGGGGCAATCGGTTCTGCATCGGATGCCGGGTGATAATTCATTATGGCCCGAAAGGGGAGCGGCATCAGATGCGTGAGATCAAGGCCAGCGGTGGCTACCGTTCTTTCGATGCGCCTGCGGTGCATTTTGGTTTAGGTCAGCACGATACCATCAAGAAACTTGAAATCCGCTGGTCCGACGGCTCCACGACCCGCATCGGGCAACCCTTTCCCGCCAACAGCGAGTACACAGTAGATAGAAGTCTCAATTGATGGGCGAAGACTTATTCTTCTTTTTGGAAGAATATATTGCAGACCAAAATTTACCTGTCGCTTAAAAAGCCTAAGGCTAAAATCATTGCTCGGCTTTTCCGTGGAATGCTTTAGCCATTGAGCTTCCTACCCATCCCAGCAATATCAATAGACTTGCCCAGGTAACCATGTGGATTTCCAGTTCCTCGTGACTCAAATGGATTAAATAGGGAGCTTCATCGGAAAGAATAAAGCCCCATACAACGAGGATGTTGAAAAATGCCATTAGGATGGCCAGCCTTCGCCCCATAGCGTATCCGGTGATGAATATTATGATATAGAAAAAATTAAGTGAGATCAGTTTAGCCTCTATATAAAAATTCATCACAGTCAGACTGGTTAAAATGGTCAGGAGAATGATGTCGCTCAGATTCTTTTGACAATAAGCCTGTAATCGGCCAATTAATCCTTCCGGTTCATCCTCTATGATTTCAGGTAAAAATTGATTTTCGTTTGCGTCGGGTTGCTTGGCATTAGCTGCGAATGACGGCATATCAAAATCTCCAAAATAAGTAGATAATCTATTGTCGGAATATATTTGGATTTTTGTCAAGGCCCGTTCAAGCGAAATACCCTGTATTGGGTGAAAGGTCTGACTTAAGGGTTTGAATCAGGGGAGGCAGAGCGGATCGAAAAATCAAATGATCCCAATTGAAACTTCTTTAAGAATGGCACGCCTGGTACGACTCGAACGTACGACCTGCGGATTAGAAGTCCGCTGCTCTATCCAGCTGAGCTACAGGCGCATATTATTTTCAGAATTCGGAGTAGCTATGGCAGCTTTTCCGGAGGATTAATATACCAGAAAAATACCCTCTTTGTACCACCCTCTTAAGCCAGGTTTATTTTTCCCGGATTTCAGGAACGCTCGCCCCCTTTGTAACTAAATTGGAACAGTGATTTTCAATTCTGCACCGCCCGGTGAGCAGATGTTTCAAAAATAAACTTATCAGCCAGGTTTTTTCGGATTACCTGCAGGGAAACGCCTGCATGGTCGTGGCCCGAATTTTGCATTAATTCCCACAACATTCTTTATTTAAATGAGTTAGAGGCGCAAAAGGTACCTTAAATTGGGTAATTTGCTTTCACTTTTCAAATTAGTGCTGTGGGTCACTCTGGATGTCCCTCTGAGAGGAAGTTGGAAAACTCCTGCGGAGAGGTCTGGAGGTTTTTTGGTATTCGTTCGCGGGCTCGTTATTCTGCTTTGGATTATTCTGCCATGGTTTTTCGTTCCCGGTTCGTCTTTCGCAACCCGGGAAGCCGCTTTGACTCCCGAATCCCATCGTAGCCTGATTATTCGTACCGTATCAATACAAAATAATTTCCGGTTTCAAGTCCAATTTCCTTACCCTGAGACAAAAGATAAAAGCCACTTATGAGGAATTCCCGGATGTTCAAATACCTTATGGTATTTGCTTTGGTGACCACAATGTATCTTCCCGGTGAGTTGCACGCGCAGGATACCGGAGGCAATGGTGATCCGTCATCTGAAGAGGCGGCGCTGGATTTGCTGAAGGTGTTTGATGAGGCGACGGAGATCGCCACCAAGTCAAAACTCAACGCCGACTACGTCCCCGGCATGGTCACCGTTTTACATGGCAAGGATTTGCAGGCGCGCGGCGTCGAAACCGTATGGGAAGCCCTCGCTCTGGTGCCAGGATTTGATTTGTCGATGCAGTCTTGGTCGAAGCAGATTATTGCCCGAGGCATTGGCAATGTGTTTGCTTCAGGAAACGTTAAAATCATGGTCAATTCCATTCAAATGAACAGCCATACTTACGGGCGTTCTTTTGGAGATTTGGAAATTCCAATTGTGCAAATTGACAGGATTGAAGTCATTAGAGGGCCCGGATCAGGCCTGTACGGAGAGTATGCTTTTACGGGAGTGGTTAATATTATCACTCGCAAAGAGGAGAATCAGGCTTACTTTCGTGCCGGGAGCTTTAATACATACAGTGGCGGGACCTCGGGTTCCTGGATTTCTCAGGATGGCGACCTTCGGGCAAGTTTGAATTTGGCGGGAACGACTTCTGAAGGTGCCGGGGTGCAAGCAGGGAGGGATGCGTTATATGGTTTGGGACTGGGAGGTATTTCCAACGCACCGGGTCCGAGCAACGAAGATAAAAAGCATGTGTCCGCGATTTTGGATATCGGTTACAAGGATTTTTCTCTGATAGGACAGTTAATTCATTTGAATCAGGGAATGCTTTTCGGAGCCGCGGATGCTTTACCTTCTACCATCCAAAATCGCACTCCACAGAATTTTACTGAATTTATGATGGAGGCCAACCAGGATTTAAAGTTGCTACCAGACCTGAGTGTCCACCTTCACGCCGGATTCTGGCATGAGCGGACCAAGACGGACCCGGACCATCTTTTATATCCAGCTGGGTTTCCTGGTTTCCCCAACGGCATGGTGGCGGCTGGAGCCACAAAGGAAAAAAGAGCGTACGGAGGGATAGATTTTTCATGGAAGGGGTGGGAGCAACACTCATTGCTGTTGGGATGGAGTATGACTTGGATACGATTGGCGGATACTTCCTTTACCGCTAATTTTGTACCCTCCACCAGTGCGCCCGCAGGAAGTGTAATAACATGGCGGGGTTCCGAAAGTTTTATCCTTGCGCCGGTCGATCGCTTGCTCAACAGCGTGACCTTTCAGGATGAATACCGTCTTTTCACTAACCTGACCTTTACTCTGGGGTTGCGCTACGACAATTATGACGATGTCGGTGACCGATTGACACCTCGTATAGCTGGTGTATGGCAGGTTAATGACCAGCACATATTAAAGGCCCAATACGCGCAGGCGTTTCGTCCCCCCACCTTTTTCGAAATGTTCGGGCAGAACAATCCGGTGATTGCCGGAAACCCAAATATCAGCCCCTCGGTGATCGATACCTTTGAGGTGGGCCACATCTATCGAAAAGCCAGAACGGTGGTCCGCACCACCCTGTATTATTCCATCTTGGATAAACTGATTGAAGTGTCGGGTGGGAAGTATCAAAACTCCGGAGGAGCTACGCAGATGGGAGTCGAGTTGGAATGGGAGCAGGAAATCACTTCCCAACTCAAACTGAACAGCAATCTGACTTTGCAGGAAACAAAAGACCGGGAAACCAATGAAAGTGTGGAGGGTTCGGCGAATCTGCTGGCGAATGTGGGTGTCAATTACCGTCCCATGAATGACCTGATGTTCAATGTGCAGTATCGGTACATCGGGCACCGGCACCGGGCGGCAGGAGATGGGCGTGAAAACCTGGGTGGTTACAATAATGTGGATTTCACGGCGAACTGGTTCAAGCCGTTCGGCGGACAGGGCTGGACCCTGCGTGGCGGCGTGCGCAATCTGTTCGACGAAGATATTTATTATGCGGCACCGGCCAATACCTATCCGGCGGATTATCCGCGTCCTGGTATTAACTTCTGGGCGCAGTTGAGTTATGAGTTTTAATCTCACGGAAATGAAGATGAAGCAGGTATGCATTAAATTAACATTCATGTGGCTAATAATTTTCCCGGTCGGGTTGTCGGCAGTGGCGACGGTTCGGGCCGAAGACCCCTCTTCGGAAGAAGCGGCGCTGGATTTGCTGAAGGTGTTCGACGAGGCGACGGAGATCGCCACCAAGTCGAAGCTCAACGCCGACTACGTCCCCGGCATGGTCACCGTTTTACATGGCAAGGATTTGCAGGCGCGCGGCGTGGGAACCGTGTTGGAGGCCCTCGCCCTCGTGCCGGGATTTGATATTACCATCAATGGTTCCTTCAAACAGGTTACCGTGCGCGGGGTAGGGTCCACCCTGGCTTCCGGAAATATCAAGCTGTTGTGGAATTCGATCCCCATGAATACCAATATTGCAGGTCTGAACCTTCAGCTTCTTGAATATCCTGTCGCGCAGGTGGAGCGGATTGAGGTGATCCGCGGACCCGGGTCCGCGGTGCATGGCGAGTACGCCCTTACCGGTGTCGTGAACGTGATTACCCGAAAGCAGGGTAGTCAGGTTTATGGCCGTGGCGGAAGTTTCGAGACTTATGGCGGAGGACTTCTTTATTCCTGGGCCGACCCCGGGGAGCAAGTGGACATCAGTTTTAATGTGGCCGGCGTGACATCCGACGGACCGGATATAGTGACAGGACCGGATGTTCTTGGGGCCGCTCCGTTTTCCAACGCGCCGGGTCCTGCCAATGAGGATAATGACAATCTCTCCTCTGGTCTGCACCTCCGATACAAAAAGTTTTATTTGGACGCTCAGATTCTTCATTCCGGATGGGGCGATATGTTCGGCCCGGCCAACGCACTTCCCCAGCCGATCGATAAAATCACCTACCGCCTCACCACCTATGCATTGCAGGGAAGGCAGGAATTGGACCTGGGCCGCTCTCTCCAAATGAATTTGAAGCTGGGATGGTGGCAGGACCGGATCAAATGGGGAGACGACAGCCTGGTATTTCCACCCGGCTTTCCGGGATTTCCCAACGGTATGGTGAGTGCCCCTGCTTCCAAAGAGACTCGCTTATTCGGCGGAACCGATCTGACCTGGAAAGGTTGGGTGGATCATACTCTTTTGCTGGGCTGGTCCTTTTCCTGGTCTAAGATTCAGGATTCTTCGTTCGCCGCAAACTTTGTACCTTCCACGGGAGCACCTGTAGGTTCAACGCAAACCTGGCGTGGGTCGGAAAGCTGGATTCAGGCCGGGAACGACCGCCTGCTCAACAGTGTTTTCGTGCAGGATGAATATAATTTGAATACCGATCTGACCCTCACTCTGGGCTTACGCTATGACCATTATGATGATGTGGGAGATCGATTGACCCCACGAGTTGCTGGTGTGTACCGGTTAACCGATCACCAAATATTAAAAGCTCAGTATGCCCAAGCGTTCCGTCCCCCGACATTTGTTGAAATGTTTGGCCAAAACAATCCCGTCACCAATGGGAATCCTTCGACCAATCCTTCGGTAATCGATACTTTTGAAGTGGGCTACATATACAAACAATCGGGAACGGTTTTTCGAACGACTTTCTTTTATTCGGAATTGGATGATCTGATCGTTAATCAGGGAGGTGTCTACTCTAATTCAGGAGGGGCCGATCAGATGGGTATGGAACTGGAGTGGGAGCAGGAAATCACTTCCCAACTCAAACTGAACAGCAATCTGACTTTGCAGGAAACAAAAGACCGGGAAACCAATGAAAGTGTGGAGGGTTCGGCGAATCTGCTGGCGAATGTGGGTGTCAATT
>JAOUPX010000048.1 GCA_029879645.1 Nitrospinota bacterium | reverse complement strand
GAGCCGCAACGGCGTCTCGCCATTGGAGGACAGGCTCCCATTGCAACACCCATCACCCCACTGGAACCCGATAACGAACCGGAACCGGAATTGGCCGACGCCGGTGACACCGAACCGGCCATTCCCGATCTGCGTGAATTAGGCAATCGTATCGACCCGGTGATCGATCCCGCCACCGGAGAAACGGAAGGCGCGGTGGTCTCGACTCTCACCGACAACCGGCAGGTGTTCGAAGACGATCAGGAGGAACAGGCCCTGCAACCTCCCGCCTTTCGCGAACTGGATCCGGACCAGCCGTTTATTCCCGATCTGGATGGAGAAACCCGGCGGCAACCGGAGGATGCAATCCCGGCAGTGGCCCAGGCCCCGGTGAATGCTCCCGCGCCGCCGTTGGACGAGGGCGACCCCGTAGCTCCTCCGGTTCCGGGCAACGTGGAGGCTCTCAATGAAAATCCACAGGCCCTGCGCCGCGACAACCTCGGCACCGATCCGGCGCTGAGAAGCAACCGCGAACTGCGGAATTTTCTACAGGCATTCAATGACCGGATCGAACCTCCCGAGGAAGTGACCGAAGACGAAGGCGCACCGGTGGCGGAAGTGCAGAGCAATGCGCCGCCGCCTCCCAGGGTATTTGAAAACCTGGAAGCGGAAAGCGCCGAACTGCTGGAACGCGTCAGAGCACGGCAGGCCGCCGAGGGCGTGACGCGTCCCGAAGAAGAACGCACCGCGCCGCCGGAGCCGCGCACTCCGGAAACCGTGCTGACCGAACGCGGACAAAACATCGACCGGTTCATCTGATGGAGCATTGGAGATACGCATGACGACTTTTGGAATTTCAGGCAATCTCATACCGCCGCTGTTTCCGAAATCCGACAGGCTGGATGGCGTTACGCTCAACGATTTCCGGGCTCAGGTCAGCCAGTTCGGCACCGACCGCCCCTCGCCCGCGGACCTGCTGTTCGACTCATTCGTGTTCGTCTCCAACCGCGTGCCGCAGGTGGATGACTTGAGAGGCCCGCTCTCGGCGTTTCGCGTCAACGCCGCAGGACGGTTTGTCACCGAACGGTTTCAGAACAGCCATTTGCCGATAGTCGACGAGGTCGGCGCATCGCGCCTCACCACCCGGCAAACCGACGATATCGGCAACCTGCAAATCCGCCTGCAGGCGCTGTTGGATAAAGTGGAAGAGTTGCGCCTCGGCAACGCGTTTAATTTATTGACCGCGAAATCATCCGACACCAACGCGCTGAAGGTTACCGCGGACAGCACCGCCGAAGAGGCCCGGTTCGAGGTCACCATCGACGCAAAGGCCACGCGCAGTGTGCTGGCCTCCGATGCGCAGGGCGCCGGAGCATTGGGGTTGACCGGCAGTTTCCGCATCAACGGCGTGGAAATCGACGTGATCGCCACGGACACCCTGGCTGATATTCAATTGAAGATCAACCGGGGCGAAGATATCAACGGCAACGGCGCACTCGACGAAGCGGAGGATGTCAACGGCAACGGCATCATCGAAACCATACAGATCAGCGGCAGTCAGTACGGCTCCGGTATTTTTATCATCGAAGACCAGAACGGCAACGGCGTACTGGACCCGGCGGAAGATGTGAACGGCAACCAGCGTCTGGACGGAGGCACGCAGGATCATCAAGTGACCGCCACTATCCAGGAAAACCGCCTGTTGCTCACCAGCCAGACCGGCAACGATTCCGCCATTACGCTCAGCGATCCCGATGGCGTCCTGTTCGCGCTGGGATTTTTTGAGCTGGACGCCAATGGAACGGTTGTCCAGAAAGAAGTGCAGATCAGCGCTTCCGGCAACAATCTGGTGGCAAACGGAACCGATGCGGAAATCACCATCGACGGCGAAACCTTTACCAGTTCCACCAATACTTTCACGGATATCTTATCGGGACTCACGCTGGAGGTTCGCGGCGAACCGGGGAAAACCGTCCGCGTTACCGTCGAAACCGATGCCGGCCCCGCGGTTGAGCAGATTCAATCATTGCTTATGCGGTTCAACGATGCCCTCACCGCCCTCAACGATTCGCTAGCGTTCGCCAAAACCTTCGCGGCGGATTTCGAACTGCAATCGGTGCGGGAAGAATTGACGGAAAATGCGCAAACGGGAATCCGGTCCAATGAAAGACTCGATGCCAGCCGGGAGGCGGTCGATCCCTCGAACAATCTTCCGCCGTCACTGGGACTCAACAGTGCAAATACGGAAAAATTTTCGACCACCGAATTGGGGATCACGCGAACAGCCCAGGCGATCCGCGACGGATTGGGGGCGCTGTTTTCGAATCGGGGCAGTGAACTGTTCAAAAACCTGTCTTCGGTGGGGATAAAAACCGAAAGCGATGATACAATCAGGGTGAACGTTCCGGCGTTGACCCTCGCGCTGGAATCGCAGACGAACGACGTGCTGGAATTGTTCAACGATACCGAAACCGGAATTCTGCCGCGCCTGCAAACGCAATTGGAATCGCTCCTGAATGGAGATGTGGGGCGTCTCGATCTGAAGTCGGCGCGACTTGAAGCGCTTTCGGAACTGGATACCGGTACGGAGGAATCCTTTCAACGAGCGTTTGAAAAATTATTGCTCGAAACCACGACCCGCAAACTTATTGCCATAGCCTGATGCCGCAAACCCCACCCGTCGTCACTCAAATACTCCAAATCCTGCAACAGCAGAAGGTCTGCTATGCACAATTACTGACAGTGGCACATCGGCAGAAAAAAGCGATCGACGCGCAGAACGATCCAGATCTGATGAAAGCCCTTCAGGAAAAAAATTCGCTTCTGCAAAATCTGCAAGACCTGGATGCAGACATGCAACCCGCCCTTCAAAACTTGACAGGTGCAGACCGGGAATTATTGACTCAGAGGGGAAAAGCGTTGAAGGATGAAGCGGCACAAACTCTAGAAGAACTGATTTCCATCGAAAATACCTGTGCTGAAATCCTTAAAGGCAAAAAAGCGGATATAGCCGAGCAGATGAAAGTCTTCCATGAGCGCAAAAAAGGTTTGAAAGGCTATGGGGAATCCGGAGGCCCAACCTCCCGGTTTTCACAAGAAGGATAATCTTTCGATTAAAATTCCATTCAACTTCTTTTTCCTCGCAGTGGATTTTCCCGCCGGCATGAGGCATAATCCGAATCGTTCATCACTAACCATTTTGTCTCCCCTGGACTGACGCAGGGCGACAACTGACAACCCTATTATGATTTGTGTCCCCATTATAGGTCCCACCATGGACCGCGCCCGCAAAGACCTTGACGCCTGCCAGGAACTGGCGGACATCATCGAACTGCGTCTGGACCTGATAGAAGATTTCGATCTGCCCGCGCTGTTAAAGTTGGCCGGAAAGCCCTGCATTGTTACCAATCGGTGCAAGATGGACGGCGGACAGTTCTCCGGCCCGGAAGAAAAGCGCGTCGATATTCTGCGCAAGGCCATCGACCTGGGAGTGGATTATATCGACATTGAAACTTCTACGCCGGGACCACTGCTCAAATCCATCCTCGAAAACAAGGGAACCGCGAAGGCGATTCTGTCGCACCACGATTTCACCCGCACCCCGGACGATCTCAATCCCCTGTACGACCTGATGTGCCAACTGCCAGCAGACGTATTGAAGATCATCACGTATGCAACTGACATCAACGACAACCTGATGCTGTTCCGCTTGCTGGCGCGTGCCAAAAAAGATGAAAAACAGTTGATTGCCTTCTGCATGGGAGAAAAGGGTGAGGTCAGCCGCATCCTGACGGTTCAGCAGGGAGGCTGGCTGACGTTCGGTTCGCTGGAAACAGGCAAGGAAAGCGCACCGGGACAAATCCCCGCGAGGATTCTGAAACATATTTATCGCGTCAATGAATTGAAACTGGAATCCAAAGTGTATGGGGTCATCGGCGACCCGGTATCGAAAAGCATGGGATATCTGATCCACAACAAGGCGTTTCAGGCCGCCGGTCTGCCCCATGTGTATGTGCCGCTTCTGGTGCAGAACGTGACGCGATTCTTCAACGCGTTTGAACCGTACCTGGGGGGACTGAGCGTAACCATGCCTCACAAGGAGGCGATCATGAAATCGATGAATCGAATCGATCCCGCCGCTGAGCGCATTGGCGCCGTCAATACCGTGGTACCCGACGGCAACGGATGGGCCGGGTACAACACCGATTACTCGGGAGCGTTGAAAGCGTTGGAACCGCACGGACCACTCAAGGATAAAAATGTTCTGATCATCGGCGCAGGGGGCACCGCCAAGGCCATCGGACAAGGCGTGGTGGATCAGGGTGCGATACTCACTCTCACCTATAATCGTAACAAGGAAAAAGCGCAGGCGCTGGCGGATCAATTGCAATGCAAACTCATCAGCATCCGCGATGTCGACCAGGCGGCGGTGGATATTCTAATCAATTGTTCCCCCTCCGGCATGGCTCCGAATGTCAACGACACCCCCTTCCCCGCGCGCCTGATGAAACCCGGCATGGTGGTGTTCGATTCGGTCTACAACCCGATGGAAACCCGTCTGCTCAAAGACGCCCAAAGTGCGGGATGCACCACCGTCTCCGGCGTCGAATTGTTCGTCCACCAGGCGGCGGGCCAGTTTGAATTATGGACCGGTCAACCCGCTCCCGTCGACCTCATGCGTCAGGTGGTGGAAGAAAAATTAAGTCCACAGGAATAAACACTTTTCCTCATTCCTCTTCTATACTAAAGACACAGAATCAGGAAAGGACTGCATGGGACGAGACATCTCCAAAACACGGTTTACCGAAGACGATTTCGCAGGCTTCAAGGAAAAGCTTCTTGAGGAATACCGGATACTTGCCAACTGGTTTCAAACAGGTTCCCTGAATAAGAGGGAGGACCTGTGCGGCTTTGAACTGGAAGCCTGGCTGATCAACAGCAACTTCCTCCCCTCTCCCAACAACGAAGATTTTTTGTCTCGTATCGCCCATCCGCTGGTTGTTCCCGAACTGTCCCAGTTCAATTTTGAAATCAACAGCACTCCGCAACATATTCAAGGCACCATATTCAGCTTTTTGGAAAACGAACTTCAGGAGGTATGGCGTCAATGCGGCGAGAACGCCAAAGCGGTAGGATCGGACATTCTCGCGATCGGCATTCTGCCGACCATCCGCGACAACATGCTGACGCTGGACCACATGACCCGCATCAGCCGCTATTTTGCGCTGAACGACCAGGTGTTTCGCATGCGCGAAGAACAAGCGATCGAATTGGACATTCAGGGCCGGGATCATTTACACGTTGCCCATCAGGACGTCATGCTGGAAGCGGTCACCACCTCTCTGCAGATCCATCTGCAAGTGAGCGCAGAAAACGCGGTCCGGTTTTACAACGCATCTCAAATCCTGTCAGCCCCGATGGTGGCTGTAGCGGCAAACTCGCCCTATCTGTTTGGCAAGGATTTGTGGGACGAAACCCGCATTCCGGTATTCGAGCAGGCAGTGCATATGGATTGCTACCGGGACAGCGCGGAAGAACCGCTTCATCGGGTGACCTTCGGATCGGGTTACGCAAAGGAAACCATTCTGGAACCGTTCCTGGAAAACCTTGAGTTGTATCCGGTTCTTTTGCCGCAGGTGTTTGACGAACCCCCCGAACTGCTGAGTCATCTCCGCCTGCATAACGGCACCATCTGGCGATGGACGCGCCCATTGATCGGCATGGATCACGACGGGACACCTCATATCCGCATTGAGCATCGGGCCCCGGCGGCGGGTCCTTCGCTGAAAGGCGTGATCGCCAACATCGCTTTTTATGTCGGGTTGATGTCTTACTATACCCGGCAGGAAATACCCCTGGAGGAGCAAATACCGTTCGACCGGGCGGAGGAAAATTTTTACCAGGCCGCCCGCAACGGGTTATCCGCGCAGATACGCTGGATTGACAAAAAAAAGCGGGACATGCAAAATCTAATGTTAGAAATCCTGATCCCCGCCGCCCGCAAAGGACTGGAGCAATGTGGTATCGCGGACGAGGATATTTCCAGCTATATTGACGAAATCATTCAAAACCGGGTACAAACAGGACAAAACGGCACCGGCTGGCAGCGATCCTTCATTGCCGCGCATGGCCCGGATTTCCAGAAATTGACCGAGGCCTATTTCCACAATCAAAACAAGAATCTCCCCGTCCACGAATGGGAAGTCTAAGAATCATGGAACTGCATATCCTCGACGAAATCCCCAACCGTCTGCTGGAGCTATCCCCTGCCGAATTACACGAAGTGCTACCGGGACCGACTTTATTGAAGATACCGGGCGAAAAGGAACCACCCTTTTTTATCAGCACCCTACTGCATGGTGATGAGCCGACGGGATTTCTGGCGGTGCAACAATTGCTGAATCATTACCGCATGCAGGAAAAACCACTGCCAAGAAGCGTCTGGCTGTTTCTGGGAAATATCGCGGCGGCGCGAAACCATGTCCGACACCTGCCCGATCAACCCGATTACAACCGCATCTGGAAAGGCGGGACGTTGCCGGAGCATCAACTGGTGGCAGAACTCCTCGATATTCTCAAAGCCAATAAACCTTTTGCGGGGGTCGACATTCACAACACTTCCGGAAAAAATCCGCATTACGCCTGCGTCAACAAACTCGACGGACCTTTCATCAACCTCGGAAAAATTTTCAGCCAGACGATCGTTTACTTCACCCGGCCGGAAGAAGTCCTCTCCCGCGCGTTGGCGGAATTCTGCCCGGCGATCACTGTCGAAAGCGGCCTGGCCCGCGACCCGTTCGGCGTCGACCACGTATTGGACTTCCTCGAACAATGTCTGGCGCTGGAATCCATTCCCGAAGACATGAACAACCCGGCACAACCCCGCGTCTACCACAGCATCGCCCGCATTGAAGTGCCGGACAACAGCCGGATCGGATTCGGCGAAACCTGCCGGGATACGGATTTCAATTTTGTGGAAAATCTGGAATCAATGAATTTCGTGGAGCAGGCGGAAAACACTCTGGTGGGTTGGCGTCACAACAGCGATTTAAAACTGGCGGTGGTCGATGAACACGGTGAGGACGTTTCGGATGGATTCATCAGTTACACGAATGGAGAAATCCGGCTGATCCGGTCGGTAGTGCCTTCGATGCTCACCACCTTCGCTCCCAACGTGCTGGACGATTGCCTGGGATATCTGATGCAGAGATATTCGCTGGAATAAATTCTTGAGAAATTAATGCCGACAGAGATTGGAGGAAATACTCCAGTCTCCGGGGGCCCCGGGTGTTTGCCACCTCCCCCGGCGAAAATAATACATTTTCTCCTCTCCTTCCCCGCACTCTAATCTATTTTCGTCAACATAAGCAATGTAATCCAGAATATCTTTTCCTTCTGAAACGGATGTCTCATAAAGAACTGAACTGGTTGAGTTAACCCACAACACCAGCATGAGCAGAACCCAGTGAGCCATCTGGAAAATTTTGGATTTCCGGTAAAAAACAAATAAAGCCGATAAAATGATAAGTAAAAAAGCCAGGCGAGAGATATAAGTGTACCGGGGACTGCCCCGCAGTAAAGGGTAATATTCATTCAGATCACGGCCCAAAATGGAAGCGGCGAGAGGAACCAGAAGGAAATAAGCCATAATGATAATAAACCATTTTTCGGTAACCTTCATCTCCCTGCGTGAAACCCAGAGAATAAGACCTATCAACGAAAAAACAATTATGCCGAAAACATTTGTCATCCCCATATAAATCAACCAGCCTCGGTTATACGGTCCCACCACGGCCTCCACCCCGACGCGGGAAACCAGGGTTTCTGGGTATAAATGAAATGCCTCCCAGTGCAGGGGATGGTGAATCACTGCAAATATGAAATAACACAGAATAGACACCGCAAATATTCCATTTTCCAGCCGATACTCCGATTGCCGGATAGCCCGGTATAAATAAAATGGGAGCGCAAGAAAAGAGAAGGGATGCGTCCATATAAAAGTATGCATTAAGATTATTTGAAGAATCCGCTTCCACGTTTTTTCAGGTAGAGGCAAAAATGTAAGAGCAAACAGGGCAATGACACAGTGCCAAATCTGATACATCAAGGTTCCCACAAATTCGAAATTGGCCTGCGGAAGGATAATAATCAGAATAGAGGCATAGAATGCAAACCATCGGTCGCCAAAAACATGATTCAGCACACGATAAAACAGGGAATACACAAATGCTGTAAACAACAAAGACACCAGCGCATATAAGGCAGGAATTACTGGCAATGGGAAATAATGCAGGAGATAACCAACCAAGTTTGGGAAAATCCGGATGTAGCCCGCGTAAAAATAGAATATGTTTTTAAAGGCGTGCCCGTTGTAAAAGTTGATGAAAATCTGCCTACCATCTTCGTTATACAGGAGGGGATAGAACACTTCGTGAAGATCGTTTTTAAGAGCAAGGACAAGAAAACAAAAAGCGAACGCCCAGCCCCAGTTGGGCCTAAAAGCCAGATGCTCTTTGATATTCCAATTGTGAGCTTTCGGTAACCGCACTTCAAGAAGGGTGTTTTCAGTCATGAATCCAGTATAAGGCCGGATTCACGAATCAACAATTGATTACCAGAGAAAGTATTACGGGGAGGGGCTTCAGGAAGAGCGCCAAGCGTCAAACTGCCTCCACGCCTGGTCAAAACGCTCGACATCGAACGATTTTCGTTCCGCCGGGGAATCTTTTCCGGGAGACCGGAATACCACGATTTCCTTGTCTTTGACGTTGCTGGACTCCACAAAAATCGAACAACCTGCCGCCATCACCGCCCCTGTCCCCCGCAGTAATTCATCCCTAACGACACGGGGGGAATCCATCACCGTCAACCCCAATTTATTGATCATTTCCATAACCACTCATTTTCCGGTTTTTAAAAAGGCGCGCGATACCTGCGAATCGATGGATCGACCAACTGAGACCAGGCATCGATACCACCCACCAGGTTAAACACATTATTAAACCCGGCTTCTTTCAAAATAAGGCCCGCCTGATACGAACGTTGTCCGAAATGACAATACACCACAATATCATCCTCGAACGCCAGTTCCTGAAGCCGGTCCACCAATTCCCCCAACGGAATATGGGTGGCCCCTTCTATCGCCGCCATGGAATACTCCCAGTCATCGCGCACATCCAAAAGCAGTCCTACCTGCCCCGAATCCAACCGTTCTTTCAGTTCCGGGGGATTGATTGGCTGAATGGCCACAGTCATGAAAATGCCTCGTCAAAACTTCCGTCGTAAGTCCGATCAAAGGTGAACAGGTGTTTCATATTTGAAAATCCTCTGTCCCAATTCCGTAAAATTGAAACGACACACATCCGGCACTTTATAATTACAAAAATCAAAAAATTACAAAATCTATGAAAAATAAAGGGTTACAATTAAACACCATTTTTTCAGGGTTTGGCATGCCTATTGCTTCAATAACAACAACTCACCGAAATGTGGGTTATCTCTCTTCTCCCAGAAAGAGGCTTTGATTGGCAGGTTAACAAAAAAAGGAAGTCACGCACTTTTTTTCCGAGTTGGACCAACCCTCCCGGTCCTTCTCGGGCCTGCCTTCAAGCCTCTGATCTGCTTCTCCTGACGCCTACTGATAAAAACCCATCCAGGGCCAAATTACGAATAGCAGTACCAGGAAACAAACCATACCTAAAAGACTGAGCAGGGTTCCTGAAAACACCATTTCCCGCAGGGAAATTTGACGGGATGCAAATGCCAAAGCAGATGCCGGGGTGGCGATCGGTAAAATAAATGCAAAATTGCTTGGAAGAATAACCGTCATGGCCGCCACCACCCCAGATATTCCGTAATCCGGGCACAGGCTCAACACCGGCGGCAGTAAAATGGCGATCACCGCCGAATTGCTCATAAAGGTCGTAAACAGAGTGGACAACACGGCAACGGTCAACAGAAACGCCACGGGAGAGGCGATCGACCCCTGAAACACTTTCTGCGCCAGCCACAACGCCGCTCCAGAAGAAGCCATCACTTGCCCGAGGGCGATTGCTCCTCCATACATGAGAATAATTGCCCAGTTCACATGGGGCTCCACCGTTTTCCAGGTAATCAGGTTCAGAACGAACAACAATACGATTGCCATGATGGAGATGTTGGCAATCCCCAACTGCTCGCCGAATCCGAACCAGCAAATCAGAGTCAGGCCCATTACCACGCCCACGCCCATTTCCTGATAACTCACCTTTCCCTGGGCCAGGGACTTGGCGTGCAAATTCTGCAGGGCGGGGGCCACATCACCGATTTCCGGCTTATACAGAAGATTCAAAAGACCCCACCCGCAGACCAGCAGAAGCACGATCATCGGAAACGTCAATTGTGTGTACTGCAGAATCCCGATGGTCCCTTCATTTCCTTTTTCCAGCATTTCAACGGCCAGCGGGACACGCCCCCCACCCAGCACGGTGGTGGCACCTCCAATGATGCATCCCCAGGCCAGCGCAAAATACAGGGACTTGGCAAAGGCAGACTTGCCTTGCGGCAGTTTCAGGGCACTCACGATTTCCGTAACAATGGGAAACAGCATGGCGGCCACGGCATGTTCGGACATAAAACAGGAACTGATCGCTCCAAAAATATAAATGGACGTCATCAAAGTACGCGGCTTATGCCCCCAGTTCTCAATCACCCACAAGGACATGCGCCCGCTCAAACCGCAGGCGATCATCGATCCGGAAAGCACGAACGCACCCAATATGAAAAACACCGCCTTGTTGCCGAAGAAGGAATACACCTGGGAGGCGTCCATGATGCCCATCAGCGGCACCGCCCCGATCACCAGCAGACTGGTAGCGGACAGGGGAATGACGTTGCTCGACCACAGACAGACGCACAGAAAAAACAGACACAGAACCTTGTATCCCTCAGGGGACAGACCCTCTGGCGCCTCGCGGCCCAGAAGGACAAAAAACAGGACTGCAAGCACTGCCACCACGATGCCCCGCCGCATGCGGTCGAAGATCACGATCCACAACGGACGCCGGTCAAAGACCACTTTATTGGAATCTTCCTGTCTGATTTCGTGGGTGGGTGTCATGGGTTTAATTTCATAGAGTTAAAGGGCTCCAACCTACCTTAATCACCGGTTCGTTTCAATATTATAAAGACGGCCGTGAAGGCCGAAAATCCATCGTCGTAGGACTTTTGGACTGGAATCTCACCGGTTTGGCGATATATAATTGGCGTTTTTTAAAATTTTTGTTCGCTCGCAAACCTTAAAATGTTAATTTATTACTACACTTGAGAGCTTTTCGTCCAAAGGCCTCGGAAACTGAACCGAAACCCCCTCCCCATGGAGATTGTATATGGGAATGACCATTACCGAAAAAATCCTGGCGCAACACGCCGGTAAAACATCCGTCGCCCCCGGCGACAACGTCTGGGTCGATGTCGATGTCTTGATGACCCACGATGTCTGCGGACCGGGCACCATCGGCATCTTCAAAAAGCAATTCGGCCAGAACGCGAAGGTCTGGGACCCTAACAAAGTCGTGATCATCCCGGATCATTATATTTTCACCGCCGACCCCCACGCCAACCGCAATATCGATATCATCCGCGAATTCGCGAAGGAGCAAAAGCTTCCTTATTATTATGATGTCGGAACCGAAAATTACAAGGGCGTTTGTCATGTCGCCCTGGCGCAGGAGGGACACAATATACCCGGAGAAGTTCTGTTCGGCACCGATTCGCATACCTGCACTTCCGGCGCGTTCGGCATGTTTTCCACCGGTATCGGCAACACCGACGCTGCATTCATCCTCGGCACCGGCAAGTTGTGGGTCAAAGTACCTGAAACCATGCGCTTCGAGTTCACCGGAACCTTCCCCCCATACGTCATGGCGAAGGATATTCTTTTGCAGGTGATCGGCGACATCGGGTGCGATGGAGCCACTTACCGCACCATGGAATGGGCGGGCGATGCGGTTTACAAATTCTCAATGGAAGAACGCATGACCCTGTGCAACATGGCCATTGAAGCCGGCGGCAAGAATGCTGTGATCGAAGCGGACGATGTCACCTTCGACTACCTGAAAGGCCGCACCGATAAAAAGGGAATTGTCCATCATTCCGATCCCGACGCGAAATACTGCTTCAGCAAAACTTACAAAGCGGACGAACTGGAACCGGTGGTCGCGCAGCCGCATTCTCCGGATAACCGCGCGCTGGCGCGGGATTGTAAGGACGTCAAGCTGGACCGGTCGTATATCGGCTCCTGCACCGGCGGAAAGATCACCGACTTCATTGCCGCCGCTGAAATATTGAACGGCGAAAAAGTAAAAATCGATACGTTCATCGTGCCCGCAACCAAGGATGTCGAGAAAGACCTGCATAGGGAAACCATCGACGGTAAAACACTGGCGCAGATTTTCGAAGACGCCGGCGCCAAAATCGGCGAAGCTTCCTGCGCCGCCTGCCTCGGCGGACCCAAGGACACCTTCGGACGGACCCACGGTACTGAGGTGGTGATCTCCACCACCAACCGGAACTTTCCGGGCCGTATGGGATCGAAGCAATCGGCGGTCTACCTCGCGTCACCCTACACCGCCGCCGCATCCGCATTGACCGGTTATGTAACCGACCCGCGGGAATTTATTCCTGCACGAGTTTAATAAATATTTTCAAGGAAGCGCAGATTCATGAAAAAGAAAATTCAAGGTAAGGCCTTCGTCTTAGGCAACAATATCGATACCGACCAGATCATTCCCGCTGAGCATCTGGTGTACAGTTTGAGCGATCCGGAGGAAAGCAAGAACTACGGCAAGTTCGCGCTGTCCGGCGTTCCTATCGAGGACTCCGGCCTGCCGCAGGGGAAAATTCCGTTCGTGAATGAAGGTCAATACCAGTCGACTTACAAAATCATCATCGGCGGGTCCAATTTCGGGTGCGGCTCCTCGCGCGAACACGCGCCCGCCTGCATGGAAATCGCCGGTGTCGAAGCGGTGGTGGCGGAAAGCTACGCCCGCATTTTTTACCGCAACTCCATCGACGGCGGATTCTTCATCCCGCTGGAAGCCAAGCAGAAGTTAACGGAAGAAATCAAGACCGGAGACGAGCTCACCATCGATCTCGAAAATTATACTCTCACCAACGAGACGCAGAGCAAGTCCTATTCGCTGAATTCCCTGGGAGACGTGATCGATATCATCGAGGCCGGGAATATTTTTGAATACGCCAAAAAAGCCGGGCTGATCCCCAAATGAGGCGGACTTTATGAAAGGAGCCGTCGGGGTTTTCCTGTTGCTCCTCGCTCCCCAGTTTCTTTTGGCCGCTCCACCCGTTCCTCCCACGGAAATGATCACCATCGCTCCCGGCGAATTCACCATGGGAAGTTCCCAGCAGGATATCGAGTGGGCCGCGCAGACTTTTTTCTCCGAGTCCCTCGATTATTACCGGGACGAAACCCCGGCACATACCGTTCCGCTGCAAGCCTACAAGATCGACATCACCGAAGTGACCATGGGACAGTATCGGTGGTACATGGATCAAACCGGGGTTCCCGCTCCCAAATTCATGGACAACGACCGCTTTAACCAGGACGACCAGCCGGTGGTGGGCGTGACCTGGCAGGAAGCGGCGGACTACTGCGCCACGATGAACAAACGGCTCCCCACGGAAGCGGAGTGGGAAAAGGCCGCACGGGGAAATGACCGCCGTTACTATCCCTGGGGCAACGAACCGGACGACACAAAGGCCAACGTGCGCGGCAAGCAGGACGGCTACCGCTATTCCTCACCGGTCGGCCAGAAACAATTCGGCCCCAGCCCTTATGGCATCCGCGATATGGCCGGCAATGTCTGGGAGTGGACGGCGGACTGGTATCAGCCGTATCCGGGCAACATCTATCCCAACGATTTTTACGGCGAACAGTACCGGGTGATCAAGGGTGGCTCATGGTTTTCCAATATGGATTTGGCGAGAATCGCCGTCCGCGGCAAGAGCCTGCCGGACAGCCGCCATAATTATCTTGGGTTCCGATGCGCCAAATAGTTTATAGTGACGGGATTAAACCACTGAATATCTGAAGGTGACGTGATGACGAAACTCTGCAAAAATTTCGGCCTGTTCGTATTCACCCTGGGCCTGCTTCTGCCCGCCTGCCGCTCCAGCCACGACGGCGTGACCGGGGCCAGCGCCAAGGCGCAGGACATTCCGAAACTCATCGAAAAGGGCACCAGCGAGGACGGCCTCAGCGTCAGCCTGCAAAATAAAAGAATCGGCGTTAAGGGAGTCCGAATTCTGGCCGGTACCGAAAAAGTCAAAAACGTGCAGTCACTGGCTTTGAAGTCCAACAAGCTGGGGGATGAGGGGGTCGCCGTTCTTGCCGAGTCGCCGACGTTTCAACACGTCGACAAACTGTTCCTGTGGGATAACCAGGTCACCGCCGCAGGAATCAAAAGTCTGGTCGGGTCGGCGCACTTCAACAACCTGACCCAGCTCAACCTGATGAAAAACCAGCTGGGTGACGAGGGCGTACAGCTGTTGATGCAATCGGAGAAAATGGCGCAGGTGACCCTGCTGGACCTGGGCGCCAACAGCATCGGGGACGAGGGCGCTTTCGCCATCGCCAATTCACCGCATCTCGGCAACCTGAAACGGCTGGACCTGTTCCGCAATCAAATCACCTCGAAAGGCATCGAGGCCCTGATCCGTTCCAAAAACCTGCCGAATCTGGAATACCTGGACCTCACCGCCAACGAGGTGACTCCTGAGGAAATCGCCTTCCTCGAAAAATCGTCGGAGCTGCCGAAGATGAAGGTGCTGATTATTCAATAGGTGGGAAAAGGACAAATACCGCGGTCAGAAGCGGATGTGTATCCCGATGGTGATTACGGGGAAAAATTTGAGTCCGCTCAGGCCGTCTTCAAGTTGTGCCCGCTCCGCCTCCAAGTCCGCCGCCGACACCGTTCCGGTACTCTCCGACAGGAGGACATCGGGACTGCCCATATAGAAAGCGCCCACGTCGATCGACAATCCCAAAGCAATGGGCAGGTCGAGCGTATTGTCATCCGCCGCGTTGCCGTACCCGATCCCGAAATAAGGCGCGAAATCATTCGACCACGAAACATTGGCGTTCAAGGAAGCGTTTCCAACGCCCAGCCCGCTCTGGCCCACGGTACTGGCATCCACGATCGAGGATAGATCGATCTCATTTTTATTGAGGTACGCCCCGCCGGTAATCCGGAAATTGCCGTGGAACGGATGCAGGTCCAGCAGAATGGGGATCGATTCCAAATGCAAATCGCCCTTGTATTTGATATCCCCCTCGGTGAGCGAAGGACGTAATTCCATAAGGTTGTAACCGCCGCGCAGATTGACCCAGTTGCTGATCAGCGGTACCGTCAGGTCCGCCCCCAGCCCGGTGGTGCCCACTTTCCCCGTCACCCCGATGCCTACCAGAGCCTGCGCCTGAATTGGCAACAGGATCATCACGATCCCGATAACCATTTGCATCCCGCGCCTTTGGATTTCCCGGATTGTCTTACTCGGTATCATCAATCGTCCCTTCCCATCAAGAGGGTTAACAGGGTAAACACCCCAATCTACACAATATCCAAAATAACGAATATCTCGATAAAAATCAATACCTTACTTCGTTTTCGCCGGCCCGGTGAAAAATATTAAACTAACATGCACAGTTAATTTGATTTTTCGAGTAAAATCGTTGAAACTATGTTTGATACCAAAGCTAAAGTTCATCCAGAATTTACTAAAGGAATTTCTTCATGGCGGAGTCCAAGCAATACTGCACCTTTTACGTTAACGATATCCTGTTCGGTGTGGAAGTCCTCGATGTCCAGGAAGTCCTGCGGTATCAGGACATTACCCAGGTGCCTCTGGCGCCGACAGAGATCCACGGCCTCATCAACCTGCGCGGCCAGATCATTACAGCCATCGACCTGCGCAACCGCATGAGTCTGCCCCCCCGCGAAGAGGGGAAAAGCCCCATGAACGTCGTTATCCGCACCGGCGGCGAAGTCGTCAGCTTCCTCGTCGACTCCATCGGCGACGTGCTGGAGGTGGAAGACGAGATTTTCGAACCCGCACCCGGCACCGTGGACGAATCCACCCGCGAACTGGTCTCCGGCGTGTACAAGCTTGAAAAGAAACTCCTCATGGTTCTGGACGCCGTAAAAGCCTCCGACATGACCTCCCGCTACGGCGGCCCATCCGGAGCCTAAACACCCGGACGCCTAAAAACGGAACCGGGCCAATGCAACCCGATCCCGACAAATTTTCTTGCAAAATCCGCCGAAAAGCCTCCCACTATATAGAGACAAGAGACTTGAAGCAGGCGTGGCGAACAACTCGAAAAGTCCCGCGGCGGTTTGCCGCTTCCCAGGGAGGGAATGTGGAAACGATATGTCCGAAGGCAAGCTGTCCGAGCGCCGCATGGCCGAGCTCAACAAAAAAAACCTGAACCGCGCCAACCTGACACGCCATAACCTCATCGGCGCAAACCTCGCACGCGCCAACCTGCGCGGCGCCAACCTCAGCGACGCCAACATGGTCACCGCCAACCTGCGCGAGGCCAACCTCGTCGAAGCCAAACTGTACAACACCAACCTGACCGACGCCAAACTGTCCCGCGCCAAACTCAACGGCGCCGATTTCTCCAAGGCCGATACCAAAGGCGCCGACTTCCGCAATACCGACCTCAGCACCACCAAAAACCTGAGCATGCAACAGATCCGCGCCGCCAGAATCGACGAAACCACCAAACTCCCCCGAAGCCTCACCGCCCAAATGCGCTAACCGGGCAAGGCCCGGCCCCCTCTTTGTGAAGAGGGCGGGGGGTGATTTCCAGCGTGACGCTGGACCCAATAGCTCCCCCTTTGTGAAGGGGGCCGGGGGGATTTGGGTTTTAACCACAGATGAACACAGATAAACGCGGATAACATCAAAAGATGTCATTCTGAGGAGCATTGCGACGAAGAATCTGGGTTGGTATTTCCCTGTTCCCTCCTCCCTGTTCCTTCTTTACCCGCCCCTTTCTCCTTTTCTCCCTTTCTCCATCTTCACCCGCCCCAGCTTCGCCCAACCGAATCTCCGATTGACTCCCTCCCCCCCCATAGTGTTTAATCCCATATTTAGCCTACTAGGAACAACAAAACTTATATGACCTTCGACGAATACCTCAAAGACATAAATAAAAGATACACAACGGGCATTGCTCGGGAACATGCTTATCGCCCTTCTCTTCAAAACCTTATCGAATCCGTCATGCCCGATGTTCTAGCAACCAATGACCCGGCCCGGATTGAATGTGGTGCTCCTGATTTCATTCTTTCCCGTAGGAAAATTGATGTTGGCTATATAGAGGCAAAGGATATCGGAAACGATCTGGATAAAACTGAAAAGAGCGAACAGATCAAGCGCTATCTGGACCTGGATAACCTGATCCTAACCGATTATCTGGAGTTTCGATTTTACCTATATCGCGAAAAAGTTGAGCAAATACGAATTGCTGAAGTGACCGCTTCGGGCCAAATCAAGCCGATTCCTGAAAACTTCGACAAGCTGAAAACTCTTTTGGTTGATTTTGCCGCTTTTTCCGGCCAGACGATTACGTCAGCAAAGAAACTGGCTGAAATGATGGCCCGCAAAGCCCGCCTGATGCGGGATGTGTTTTATAAGGCCGTTCAGGACTTTAAAGATGAAAATACCCTTCACGACCAGTTCGAAGCCTTTAAAACCGTTTTAGTTCATGATATGGACGAAAAACAATTTGCGGACGTATACGCCCAGACGGTTACCTACGGCCTGTTCACTGCTCGTCTGCATGACAAAACACTGGAAGACTTTTCCCGTCAAGAAGCTTTATTACTTATTCCTAAAAGTAATCCTTTCCTGCGGCAACTTTTTCACTATGTAACCGGTCCTGATTTGGATGGGCGTGTGGTCTGGATTGTTGATGCGCTTTGTGAGGTTTATCGCGCAACGGACCTTCGGGCTATTTTAAAAGATTTTGGTACAGCCACAGGGCAAAATGACCCTATATTACATTTTTATGAAACCTTTCTTGGTGAGTACGATAAAAAATTAAAAAAGGCCCGCGGCGTATGGTTTACTCCCGAGCCCGTGGTTAATTTCATCGTCCGTGCAATTGACGATGTATTGAAAGACCATTTCAATATCAAAGACGGTCTTGCTGACACATCAAAAGTAAAAATCCAGGTGGAGGCGCAGGAAACAGACAAGCGAACCAAGACTGGCAGGAAGATGTTTGAGCGGGAAGTTCATAAAGTCCAGCTTTTAGATGTAGCTACTGGGACAGGAACCTTTCTCGCCGAAACCGTGAAGCAGGTATACAGTCGTTTTGAGGGCCAAGAAGGCTTGTGGAGTAATTACGTCGAAAATGAACTTTTACCCAGGCTCCACGGGTTTGAATTGCTGATGGCGAGTTACGCAATGTGCCATATGAAGTTGGACTTACTGTTACAGGAAACAGGCTATAAACCTTCAAACCCGAAAAACCCGCCCCGTCTCAGTGTGTATCTTACAAACAGTTTGGAAGAACACCATCCTGATATGGACACTCTGTTTGCCAAATGGCTATCAAGAGAAGCAAATGAAGCCAGTAGGATTAAAAAGGACATGCCGATAATGGTTGCCTTTGGGAATCCGCCTTATGCGGTCAGCAGCTCCAACAAAGGCAACTGGATTCAAAACCTAATTAAGGATTACAAAGAAGGGCTGAATGAAAAGAAAATTAACTTGGATGATGATTATATCAAATTTATTCGTTACGCCGAGCATTACATAGAAAAAATAGGTTATGGGGTTGTGGCTATGATTACCAATAATAGTTTTCTTGATGGCATAACACACCGCCAAATGAGAAAACATTTACTGGAATCTTTTGATGATATTTATGTTTATGATTTGCATGGAAATTCTAAAAAGAAAGAAACCGCACCGGACGGATCAAAGGATGAAAATGTTTTTGATATTCAGCAAGGCGTAAGTATTTCTATTTACATAAAGCATAAAGAAAGAAGTCAAAAGTTAGGAAATGTTTACCATTTTGACAGCTTCGGTTCACGGGTAAAAAAGTACGAACGGTTAATAGAAAACAACATAAAGAGCACACCTTTTAGAAAACTAAAATATAAATGTCCATCTTATTTTTTTGCACCAAAAAATTTTGATCTCGAAGAGGAATATAGCTCTGGATTCAAACTGGAAGAACTATTCATAACATATTCAACCGGAATAGAAACCGCAAAAGATTCAACCGTCATTAAATTCAATCAAACAGATATACTCCAAGTATTAGATGACTTTAGGAACCCAGAAAGAGAAAATTTACATACGAAATACAACCTCTCATATGAAAAGATTGATCAAGTCTGTAATGACATAAATATCAATTCTCCCTTGGTATCCGACATCCATTATCGTCCGTTCGATTTCAGAAAAACCATTTATACAGACAAGAGTCAAGGTGTACTCTGGCGACCCAGACACGAAGTAATGAAGCACTTTTTAAAAGGAAACATCGGATTGGTGTTTACAAGAATAAATCGGGCTATTAGAACAAGTTATTTTTACGTCACAAGATTTATAAGTGATAGACACCTCCTAGACAGCGCAGGGGATTCCATGGTCATTGGCCCACTTTATCTCTATGAAACTTTTTTTGAAAAAGGTGAAACTAAGACCCCAAACTTCAATCCAAAAATCTATAGACAGATCAAAGAAACAGTACCGAATGCCATACCAGAAAATCTATTCGATTACATATATGCCGTCCTTTACAGCTCTACTTACCGCGAACGCTATTCTGAATTTTTAAAATCTAACTTTCCGCGGATACCTTTTCCGGAAAACCCGAAAATCTTTCATCAACTTGCTGAATGTGGGACACAGCTTCGTGAGTTACATTTGATGGAAAGCGATAAACTCAATAAACTGGTCACCACTTACCCTGCGGACGGTGACAATGAAGTCAAAAAACCTCGCTTCGTGGATGGGAAGGTCTGGATAAACAAAACTCAATTTTTTGGAAACGTACCACAAGTTGCTTGGGAATTTTATATTGGCGGTTATCAACCTGCCCAAAAGTGGCTAAACTATCGCAAAGGTCATAAACTTTCATTTGAAGACCTTCAGCATTGGCAACGCATTATTGCTGCCTTAACTGAAACTGACAAGATCATGCAGGAGATAGACACTATCGACTTTTTACCTTCCGGTAAAAAGTAAAGGATATGAAGGAGAAATTTGCCAATGTCTTCAAAATACATAAAACCGGAAAGAGTATGGCTTAAATCTAATTCTGAGTACTCCGAAAAGTGGGTTCAGGAGCTCATCGCAGAGGACCCTTCCATTCTGGGGTTAGGCGACTTGGTCCTTCGGGATAAAGAACGCATTCAGCCACGCGCTGGGAGACTTGATCTCCTTCTGCAAGACCCCGATACTCAGAGAAGATATGAAGTTGAGCTCCAGCTCGGAGCCACAGATGAGAGCCATATAATACGCACCATTGAATATTGGGATATCGAGAGAAAACGGTATCCTCAATATGATCATTGTGCTGTTTTGGTGGCCGAAGACATTACCAGCCGATTTTTAAATGTCGTTTCTCTATTTAATGGGACTATTCCTCTCATAGCAATCCAAACGCAGGCATTAAAAGTGGGAGACAATATTACCCTGGTCTTTAGTACGGTGATGGATGAGCTTTCCCGAGGGCCGGTAGACGATGATGAAGACGCCGAATCTGCTCCAGCAGACCGGGACTATTGGGAAAAAAGAGCGACCAAGGCAACCGTTGCTCTGGCCGACACTCTTCTCAATCTTGTAAGGGAAATTGACCCAGACCTCGAGTTAAAGTACAACAAATTCTATATTGGTTTGTCTAAAGAAGGGCAACCCTATAATTTTGTAGTCTTCAGGCCACAGAAAAACAAAATTCTTTTTGAACCTAAACTTAAAAATTCTGATGAAATAGAGACTAAACTTGAAGAGGCAGGTCTTGATTCCCTGGAATATGCAAAACGGTGGGGGACTTATCGCATACGACTCTCCAAGGAAGATATAGAAACTAAGCAGGACATTCTCAAGGAATTGGCTGGCATGGCCTATAAGCGCCGTAGCGGGGGCTGATTCTAATATCTAAGTGAACATCACGGAAAAAATAAAAAAGGGTTGAGGAGTTTTCCTCAACCCAAAATCACCCCAACCCAAATCCCCCCGGCCCCCTCCTTCGTCAAGCTCAGGGCAGGCTTCACAAAGGAGGAGGCGGAGTACCTCCGCTGGTAAATTAACCCAACTGTGTCCTCTCCCTGGTAAGAGGAATAATCATGAAGGCCCCCTCATCCTGGCCTTCTCCCACCCGGGGAGAAGGGACCTTAATAC
>JAOUPX010000047.1 GCA_029879645.1 Nitrospinota bacterium | reverse complement strand
TTGAACTCGCGGATCACGTAACCCGACCGCTCCGGAATGGTTTCCTGGAAAAGACTTTTCAACTCCATTACTTTTTCGCGGTCGAGAATATCCAGCAGAAATTCGAACTGCGCCTCCGGAAAGTACAGTGTGAGATCGAGCCCCGCTTTCTGGTATTGGTACTGATACCCCGAGCGCATGGGATTGACCCGGACCGGTTTGTACTCCACATGCCCCAGAGGAAGAACTTCAGCGATGGGCCACCACCCTTCCCCGCTTTGCTTTAACGTTTGCCTGACGCGGGACAACAATTCGGCGGGGTCCATCAATTCATAGGTATAACTGCGCGGTCGTTTCATGGGAACTCCCGGTTACTCCTTCAGTGCGGCAGGCACAGCCCGCAATGCCATGAATAAAGGAATTTCCTGCCGCGCCCGGTTCTCCGCTTTTGAGCGTTTGCCCGGGTCGCTGGTTTTGTGCGAGGTCCACTCCTCCAGACCATCGACGCACAAACCCGCTTCCGCCAGGGCCTGGAAATAACTCTGCAGGGGACGATGGTAGGTGACGGTAAATGTTTTGGATTGCGCAAACGGCGGCGTCAAAATAGGGATTGCCGACTCCGAGCCGTACAAATCCACCCGGCGGTATTGAATCTTCTTCTGCTCGTCCCAGCCCCAATGCGTCTGGCGGGGAATGCGGAAGCAGGGATGCGTGGTGACCATCACAAATCGTCCGCCGGGCTTCAGCCACCGCTTCACGTTATGCATGACCGGTAGCAGGGATTCGATATTCTGCAGGGCCAGCAGACACACCACCGCGTCGAAGACCTTTCCTTCAAGCGCTTTGGAATCCTGCGCGTCCCCATGCTCGAAACGGATGGATTTATCCGACCGGGATCTCGCAAAACGGATCATTTCTTCTGACGTGTCGAGGCCGGTTACCTTCATTCCCTTTTGCGACAGGTAACGGGAAAATACCCCCTGGCCGCAGGCCAGGTCCAGAACCGACTCGCCTTTCCTCAACTGCATCAACTCCACCGCTCCGGGGAAAATGACGGCCTGTTGATACTCACTCCCCTTCAGGCCCACCAGTGCGTCGTACCATTGCGCCGCCTGATCCCAGACCGCTGAAGTTTTTTTCGACGTGGGTTTGCTGCGGACAGGGGAACCCGATGACTTGGGATTTCCCGTTTCACGCTTTTTTCCAAATTGCTGTGTTTTTTTTGTTTTAACGGTGCGGCTCATACTCTCCTGACAACTAGACCTTGCCCTGTGGGAAAGGAAAACGTATAATTTTTGTGAGTGATTTTTCTAACCTTGAAATCGCATTCAATCTTACCACACGAGGACTTCCCATGAGCAATTTCCGGCCTGTTTTTAAAACCTGTATTTCCATCCTCGGGATGACCTTATCGCTGGCTTTGATCTGGGGGTGCGCATCCTCCCCTGCCGAAAAGCAACTGGAACAATTAAATAAAGTGCTCCGCGTTTACAATAACGCGTTCGAAAGCAAGTCGGAAAACGGCGGCTCCGGATACGTTCAAAACGATTACCGGATGGACTACCTGCTGAAATACGGCGAAATTCAGAGCAAGGTCAATTTCTTACAGGTCCAAACGCTCAACCATGCTTATTTCAAGGCCGGCAAACCGCTGGAAATCAACGTGGAAAATCCTGAGGGCGAGTTTGATGAAGCAATCATCACCATGCGGTATCAAGTGACGATTTCTCCCAGTAACACGTTAAAAACGTTCATCCACGAGCAACGCTGGAAACACAACGGAGTCACCTGGCTCCTGCAACCCAATCTGGAACCGTTCCTCAGATAATTTTAGCGATTCACACCACCACTTCAACCGGACAGTCCAGCGACACTGTCGAAGCGGTCACCTTGCAATTAAATCCGTAGAGTTCGACTCCGGCTTGTTTCGCCTCGCGCAATCGCTTTCCAAACTCGGGGTCAATAGCATCGTTGGAAGTGATGGTCCGGGTATCCGATCTCTGGGAAACGAATACCACTGCCGTGCGGGTTCCCTTACGTTTCAATTCCATCAACTCCTCAACATGCCGGAGCCCTCTCTCGGTCGGAGCGTCAGGAAATTTACCGACCCTATCTTCGACCAGACTGACAGACTTGACCTCAACCATCATCGGTCCGTCCGCAAAAGTCAGTTGAAAATCGAACCGGCTCTTTCCAACCTTAACTTCAGGGGAAACGGCTGAATAACCTGAAAGTCCGGGAAGCGCGTGACGGTCCAAAGCATCCTTCACCAGACGGTTGGCAAATACGGGATATACGGAAACCCATATCCGGCCATGGCGCACCAGAGCCAGAGTGTAATCTGTTTTTCGTTTTGCGCCGGGATTATGTATCAGGCGGACTCGCCTTTTGGGAATCATCAATCCGGGGAGCCTGCCCGGATCCGGAACGTGGGCGGAAACTTGCCGCCCTTCGATTTCTACCTGAGCCAGATAACGATTGGGCCGTTCAAGAAAAACACCGTCGACCATCCGCACGCCCAGTTTCATTATTGGAATCAGTTCAAGGCAAGAAATAAAAGAGACATGATCCCGAAGACACCGGAACTAATGGCCGCCTCCATGGCCGGAATCGCCGCCGAAGGGTTTCACCTTTTTTTCCATGTGAATCACGTGATCTACTGCCGGAGATACCCTGTCGATCACCCCTTTCGGATACAATCCGATGATCACAACCAGGATGCAGGCCGGAATCAATAACCCCATCTCCTTGCGGTCCAGGTCCTTGACGTCGTCAAATTTTTTCTCGACGGATTCCTGCATGACGCCCTGGAACATGAACAGCATATAAATGGAAGCGTAGACGATGGCCAACCCCGCGGCCAACACGAACAACCCGCCCATTCCTTCAAGCAAATGCGATCCCCACACACCCATGAGAATCAGGAATTCGCCGACAAACCCGTTGAGGCCGGGCAATCCCAGAGCGGCCAGAGTAATCAGCATAAACATGGCGTACAGCACCGGCATCGGTTGCTTCAGGCCCCGGATTTGATCCAGATTACGGGTTCGTAATCTCTTTTCAAGAATGCCTACAATGATGAACAGGGCAGAAGCGATAATTCCGTGGTTGACCATTTGCAGAACGCTGCCTTCAACCCCCTGACCGTTGAATGCAAAGATTCCGAGGGCGATAAACCCGAGATGACTGATGCTCGAATAAGCGACCAGTGCTTTGAGGTCCCTTTGCGTCACGGCTATCCACGCACCGTACACGATTCCTCCCGCCGCCGCGGAGCCGATCCATAATCCCCAGTTGGCAATAGTCTCCGGAAACAAGGGAAGACAGAACCGGATCAATCCGTACGCCCCGGCCTTGGACATGGCGCCGGTAATCAGGATCAGCGCCGGAATCGGGCAGGAAATGTAGGCATGCGGCAACCAGCTGTGAAACGGGAATATCGGGATTTTGACTGCGAACGCCATAAAGAATAAGACGAACATGTAGAACTGAACATCCCCCGGCATTTGCGTTTGCAGAAGTGTTGGGATATCGAAGGTCACCACATGCGTCATTTCGTAATGAACCATCGTCACCCAGATAATACCGACCAGCATCAACAGACTGCCCACCAGCGTGTAAATCACGAACTTGGTGGTGGCATAAACCTTGTTGCCCTCGCCCCAGAACCCGATAATGAAATACGCAGGGATCAGCATCAATTCCCAGAACACGTAAAACAGAATAGAATCCATCGCCGCAAACACGCCGAGCGTCCCACCCTCCAGGATTAAAATCAGTCCCAGAAAATATTGCATATATTTTTTCTGGATGGGGGCAAAATAAATGGCCAGCACACCCAAAAAGGCGGTCAATACGACCAGCCATAAGCTGATACCGTCAACCCCTACTGTGTAATTTATATGAAGAAGAGGAATCCATTCAAAAGACTGGACAAACTGCATCCCGTGATGATGAGAATCGAACGCAACCAGGAGAACCAGCGACAAAACAAAGGTAACAACGCTGGCCACATTGGAAATTCGGATGACTTTTTCGTTGTTGTTACGCACCACCTTCGTCAACATGACGACGATGCCGGCTATTATTGGAACGAAAATGATCCCCGTTAAGATATAGTTCATATCTAAAACATCACAAGAAGATTACAAATAATAAAATGGTCACCATTCCCGCGACCATATTCAGCGCATAAATGCGGACTTTTCCAGATTGCCAAATACTGATCCCCCGGCTTACTTCTCGCACCTGTTTGCCCACCTGATCGACTGAAAAGTCGATTCCCTGCTTCTCAGCCCGTTCTTCCAGAAATTTCCCGATACCTTTTACCGGTTTCACGATCAGAAAGTCGTAGATTTCATCCACGTAATACTTGTTGTACAGGGCTTCATAGATCGGGGCCAGCATCTGTTTGGCAAACGCCAGTTGGTCTTTACCCGTCATATAAATTGCCACCGCAGTGATAATGCCACCCAGGGCCGCTGCCACAGCCACGATCTCCATCATGGTGTCATCGTGATGACCTAAAGTTGCTCCCCCAAATACCGGTGAAAGAAAATCGTGAACCCACGGCCCAAGAAGACCTCCCACCAGGGACAAGGCGGCCAGCACCATCAAGGGCACGGTCATTACCGACGGAGATTCGTGTGGATGTGCCTCTGGGGTTCTCGATTGACCCATGAATGTATAAAAGAATAAACGGAATGTGTAAAAACCTGTCATGCCCACAGCAATAATAGCCAGGCCCCAGAACACGATATTTCCATATTGGGCGCTATAGGCACTCATGACGATTTCCTCTTTACTGAAGAATCCCGCTGTCAGCGGGAATCCGGCCAGAGCGAGGGATCCAATCAAAAATGTGATAAAGGTGACGGGCATCGCGTAGCGCAATCCACCCATTTTGCGGATATCCTGCTCGTCAGACATGCCGTGGATAACGCTTCCGGCAGCAAGAAACAAAAGCGCTTTAAAAAATGCGTGCGTCATCAGATGAAACATGCCGATACTGAACACGCCCACGCCCACCGCCAGGAACATGAAACCGATCTGGCTCATGGTCGAGTAGGCAATGACCCTTTTGATATCGTATTGCACCATGCCGACAGATCCTGCAAATATCGCGGTAATCACCCCGACTGAAGCAATCAGGTACATGGTGAAGGGCGCCATCATATAAAGCGCATTGCACCGCGCCACCAGATAGACTCCAGCAGTAACCATGGTTGCCGCGTGGATGAGTGCGCTGACCGGAGTCGGGCCCTCCATGGCGTCGGGAAGCCAGGTGTGCAGGGGTAACTGCGCGGACTTGGCAAACGCCCCCACTAATAGAAGAAGGGTGATCAGCAAAACATTGTCATCATTGGGAAAAAAGGCAGTGGGAGCGGCCTTGAACACCTCGACATAATTGAGTGTTCCGAAATGCTCGAAAATCATGAAAGCGGCAATCACCATCCCCACGTCGCCGATGACATTCATCACAAACGCCTTGCGGGCCGCCAGCACGGCAGTCTTCCGGTCTGTCCAGAATCCAATGAGCAGGTACGACGCCAATCCCACCAGCGCCCAGCCGACAATCAGGAAAAAGAAATCAGCCGCCAGCACCAACAACGACATCGAGAAGATGAACAGGTTCAAATAAGCAAAAAATCGGGTGAATTCCTTGTCGTGATGCATGTAACCGATGGAGTACACATGAATCAAAAATCCCACCCCGGTCACCACCAGCAACATGAATACGGATAAGGGGTCGATCAGGATCGAAAGATTCAGGCTGAAACCTTCCGACACAACCCAGGGATAAAGAGTTTGAACATGATTCAACCGGTCCGCTGGACTTTCTGCGTAAAGTTGCGCCAGCATGAGCAGGGTCACCAGAAATGCCCCGCCCACCATCGCAGAGGCAAACCATCCGCCCGTCAATTTGGGAAAACGTTTACCGGACCAGGAGAGGGTGAGGAACCCCGCCATTGGAAGAAAAAGAATGAGCCAGCTCAGTGAGTACAAATCCGTTACCCCTTCAACACATCGATATGATCAGCATCCAGTTCATGCCGGGTGCGAAAAATAGTCAAAATAATGGCCAGACCCACCACGACTTCCGCCGCAGCCACAGTCATGATAATAAGCGCGAAGATTTGCCCGTCCAGCGAATTTAAAAAATTTGAGTAACCGACCAACAGAAAATTCACTGCGTTCAGCATCAGCTCCACCGACATAAACATAACCAACGGGTTTTTGCGGACAACAAAACCCAGGGCTCCTATGGAAAACACTGCCGCGCTCACAAACAATACAAATTCAGCTCCCATGATCATGTCCTTGTACGCTTGCGCATGGGTTTATAGGTAAACTTGGCCAGACTGATGATACCCACCGCCGCAACCAGCAATAGCAGCGAGGCCAGTTCGAAAGGAACGATGTGATTGGAAAACAGTTCGATACCGATCGCCTTTGCACTACCTACCTGTTGAATCACTTCCGGGGTCACCTTCCCTTCCACCGGTCTGGTTTTTCCCACCATCATTGCCATCAACAGTTCACAGAAAAGGAGACCGACAAAACTCAGTCCCATAAAATTCTGAAACGAAAACTCCCGCCCCTCTTTTTTAGCGCCCAGAAGCGCAATAATGAACAGAAACAGAATCATTACCGCCCCGGCATACACCACCACCTGCACGGCGGCAAGGAATTCGGCATTGAACATAAGAAACAACATGGCAAGGCACACCATGTTTCCAATCAGGTAGAGAGCGCTATAGATGGGAGTGGCGCAGAGGACAACCCCTAGACTGGCCAGAATCGCCGTCATGCCAATAATGAACACGATACTCTGCTCGAACAGGCCGAACACGGTTTCGCGGTCCAGGTTGAATGATAAAAGCTGATCCAGAAATTCCATCATGTGTCTATTCTCTTCTCTCCACCCGGTTCAAACACCGGCAAACGCGCAAAAACTTTTCCCCATCCCGACCGCCGCTCTGCTTCGGCGGAGTACTGTATGCTCGACCCAGCAGGAACCCATGCCTGCCAACTGTAATGGCAAAATATAAAAAAGAAAGAACAACGATTTTCCGGGATTACTTATTCACTATTTTCGTATTGCCCAGAAAATTCACGCTGAACTGATTCGGCTCGGGATAAACCAGGAGATCGCCCTTGGTCGCTATATACTTTTTCCGATCGTAATCGGCGAGCTCGTAATGTTCCCGCAGGACCACCGCGTCCACCGGACACGCTTCCTCGCAGTACCCGCAATAAATACAACGCAGAAGATTGATCTCGTACACCTCCGCGTAACGCTCTCCCTTGGACACGGGGTTGTCGGGATCGTTCTCCGCCGCCACGACATGAATACAACCTACCGGACAATTAACGGAACACAGACTGCAACCAATGCACCGTTCCATTCCGTCCTCATCCCGGTTCAGGAAATGCCGACCTCGATAACGGTCCGGCATCACCCGCTTCTGTTCCGGATACTGGAAAGTCACCGGCTTTGACAACATATTTTTGAAGGTCACACCCAACCCGACCAGCAGGTTATACGCGCCTTTTATCACTGCTTGTATCATAAAAACACCTCAGGCGGACAAGGAGTACACCTTGACCGCACTATAGACCAACATAATGACCAGGGAACTCGGAAGAAGAATTTTCCAGCCGAACGTCATCAACCGGTCATAACGGATGCGGGGAAACGTCGACCGCAGCCAGATGAAAACGCATAACAATAAAAACACCTTAAATGCGAATACCAGAATGGGAATATCCAATCCAGGAATATAGGAATTCCATCCGCCCAGGAACAGAACGGTCACCAGGGCGCTCATGGTGATCATGTTGACATACTCGCCCATGAAGAACATGGCAAACTTCATCCCCGAATACTCGGTAAAAAACCCGGCCACCAGTTCCTGCTCCGCTTCCGGCAGGTCGAACGGGGCCCGGTTGGTTTCCGCCACTCCCGCAATAAAAAACAGGACGAATGCCGGAAACAGGGGGATTGCATAAGGCATGCTGCTTTGGCTTTTCACAATATCGTAGAGGTTCAGCGAACCGCTCATGATGACCACACACAAGGCCGTCAGGCCGAGTGTCAATTCGTAACTGATCATTTGCGCCGAGGAGCGCAAGCCGCCCATCAGCGAATATTTATTGTTCGACGAAAACCCGGCGATAACGATCCCGTAAATACCCATCGACGAAACAGCGAAGATAAACAAAAGACCGATGTTGAGATTTGCACCCCACAGGCCGATGGTCTCCCCACCCACTTCAAACGGTTCGCCGAACGGAATAGCGGAAAAGGTGACAATGGCCGTAAACACGACAATCGCCGGCGCCAGGTAGAATAAAAATTTATCCGCTGATTTCTGAACGATATTTTCCTTAAACAGGAGCTTGATCGCATCCACCATGGGCTGGACCAATCCAAAAGGTCCAACCCGGTTGGGTCCGAGACGCACCTGAAACCGGCCCATCAACCGTCGCTCCAGCCAAACCAGCAAGGGAACGGTTGACAACAATCCCACAGCAATGATCACCGCTTTAACAACGCCGATAATCAGCCACCAGTAGGGGTCCAGAAAATTGAGAATATCGTCGATCAATGGAACGCCTTTCCCGCTATTAAATTATTTTCGAATCGTTACACGACTTACGGTTTGTCCCGCTTCGACCAGGAACATCAGACCCTGCTCGTCGGAAACTTTCGGAATTACCACGCCGCCGGGATTGCACCGGTTGGATACACGGACCTCGGCTTTCACTTCGTGACCGTTACCGGTCACGCGTACTTCATCGCCTTCCTTCACGCCCAACCCGGTTGCATCTTTTTCATTTAAATGAACAGTAGACGGCTGAAATTGATGCGCCAGATCCGACTCTGCATCCAGAATCTTGTCGTGACTGAACAGCACATCCGCCACACGCAGGACCAATCCATTGCCGGTATTAATTCCGTCAGAAACGGGAGTCACATTAACGGACGTCACCGCCTCCCGGCTTTTACCTTCCCTGCGAATGGCCGAACGCTTGATTTCCTGATAACCGTTGACCTTTTCGGCAATCTCCGCAGTCACCGCATTCACGTCTTTCGGCGCGGTTTCCTGCCCCAGTACTTTGGCAATCATGGAAACGATTTTCCAATCCGCGGGATTGTCAGTCGTCAGACCTTTGGTTCTCAGTTGCACCCTCCCGCCAATGTTGGTGGTGGTCCCTTCATCGAACCCGGGCCCATTGGACGGAAGAACGATATGAGCCAGTTTTGCTGTTTCGGTTTCCATCATGTCGTGAACCACAAGCAGATCCAGTTTTTTGAGCGCCTCGCCCACCTCATGTCCGCTTGGAAAATCATTAACCGGATTGGAGCGGTACACAACCAGGGCTTTCAGTTCTCCCGACTTGGCTTTCTCAATCATCTCCAGCGCCGACAAACCTTTATCCAGAGGAGCCGTATCACCCCATTTCGCCTTAATAGCCTCGCTCTCGGAAAGTGCCAGACCGCCAGGATAAACATCCGGAAGGACGCCCATATCCATCGCCCCCACCGCGTTGGTGACAGGAGCCGCAGGCATTGCGCCGACCTGGGTATCCGCCAGCCCGCCTGCCGTAGCCAGGCACTGCTTTAAGGTGTGAATGGAGGATCCAGTTAAAGCCGCTGGATTATAGATCACGCAAACCTTGCCTGCCGATTTGATCTTTTCCGCGCACGCTTTCAGTTGATCTGCGGAAACGCCGGTCTTATTTTCTATATCCGATCCCGCCGACTGCCCCTGCAGGGCAGTATTCAATCCCGCGAGGAGGTCGCCGTCCGATCCCACGTTGTAGCGCAGTGACAGAGCGGAGTATTTATCCATCAACGTCTGCTGATCGGTCAGCACGATCATTGAGACTCCCTTTCGCGTCACCGCTTTTTTGAGACGCAAATCGAGAATCGGCAGTTCTTCCGTCGGATCGCTGGCAATCAAAACCACCAAATCGGAAGTTTCCACATCCAGCAGATCAAAATGCGCCACCGGCAGTCCCGTCGTGTCGCTATAGGTTTTATGGTCAATATTGTTGGTGCCGAGGCCCATCCGGAACAGTTTTTGATAGGAATACAAATCTTCGTTCAGCCCGTAACCTGAGCCGATGAAGCCGACGCTGTTGGGACCGTGCGCTTCCACAATTTTCTTGAGCGAGGCGGCCACTTCCGTGCAGGCTTCCTGAATCCCTACAGAATGCCCCTGATTCCGGGGTTGTGCGATGCGGTTTTTACTTTTTGTGAAACCATAGCCCCAGCGCGCCTTGTCACATATCCAGCCATCATCCACCAGATCATTGGGACGGGTGGTGATACGCTTCATTTCGTTAAGACGCGTTCCGAGCGTCATGTTGCAGTTGCAGGCGCAATGACCGCACAGGGTGCTGGCATTGGTGAGATCCCATGACCGCGCAGAAAAACGAAAATCTGTATTGGTGAGCGCTCCAACCGGACAGATATCGATGACATTGCCCGAGAACCGGGTATCGTACGGCTCGTCGTTAAAAGTGGACACGCGGTTTTGAAACCCGCGGTTGCGCATGACCAATGCCTGATCCTTCTCGATGATATCACTGTAGCGCGTGCACCGCTGGCACGCGATGCAACGTTCGCGGTCGATGGTGATGACCGGACTGAGCGGAGTGGCCTTGTCGCGATGAAAGCGGTTGTACTCCATTCGCGTATCCGGCGGGCCAAATTTAAACGTGTTGTCCTGAAGCGGACATTCGCCGCCCTTGTCGCACACCGGACAATCCAGCGGATGATTGAGCAGGGTGAACTCCAGAACTCCCTTCTGCGCTTTCTCCACCTTATCGGTATTGGTCTTAACCACCATCCCCTCGCCGACCGCCAATGTGCAGGCGGTAGCCATTTTCGGCATCTTCTCCACTTCCACCAGGCACATACGGCAACAGCCGAAGGGCCCGAGTTTCTCGTGATAGCAGAAAACGGGGATTTCGATGTCCACCTTCTTGGCGGCATCCACCACCACGGTCCCTTTCGGAACCGTTACGGTTTTGCCATCGATGGTCAAGGTGACCATATCGGTTTGCGTTGCGGTATCCATTTATATAGTTCCCACCGGTTGTCCGGTTTTCATAGATGCGATCAATTCTTCATAATCTTCACGAAAATACTTAATACTGCTGGCCACGGGACCGACAGCCGCGTCACCCAGCGGACAGAAACATTTGAAAGACATGTTGTCGCAAATATCGTTGAGCAAGTCCACCTGCTCCGGCTTGCCTTTCTTATTATTGATATCCGTCAGAATCTGGTACATCCAGCGTGTACCCTCCCGGCAAGGGGTGCACTTGCCGCAGGATTCGTGCATGTAAAAATGCGCCAGACGCAAGGTTTCCACAACCACGTTGGTGGTGTCGTCCATTACAATGAGCGCGCCGGAACCCAGCATGCTTCCCGCCTCCATGATCGACTCGTAATCATAGGGCACATCCGCCTTGCTTGCCGGCAACATGGGCACCGACGACCCGCCGGGAATGAAGGCTTTCAATTTGTTGCCATCGCGAATGCCACCCGCGTACTTTTCGATCAGATCGATGGTAGGCGTTCCCAGGGGAACCTCATAGTTTCCCGGCTTTTTAACATGGCCGGAAACGCTCACCAGCTTTGTCCCCTTGCTCTTTTCCGTACCGATGGCGGCATAGGCCTCGGGGCCGTTCATGAGAATAAAGGGAACGGCACACAAAGTTTCAACATTATTAACGATGGTCGGCTTGCCATACAGCCCCTCGACGGCTGGGAACGGCGGCTTCAAGCGCGGCTCGCCCCGGTATCCTTCCAGCGAAGACAACAGAGCTGACTCCTCTCCGCAGATGTACGCGCCTGCCCCCATGTGCGTGTACATATCAAGATTGAACCCTGACCCCATAATATTTTTACCGAGGTACCCTTTCGCGTAGGCCTCATCAATAGCCTTGTCCATGAGCTCCTCGTATTCCCAGAACTCGCCGCGCATATAAATGTATCCCGTTTCAATCCTGCAGGCATAGGAGCAGAGAATCATCCCCTCGATGAGGAGATGCGGGTTTTTCATTATCAAATCACGGTCTTTGCAAGTACCGGGTTCCGATTCGTCGGCGTTGCAGGCGAGGTAGCGCGGAAACACATCCTTGGCGAGAAAACTCCATTTGAGTCCGGTGGGAAATCCCGCCCCGCCTCGGCCGCGAAGACCGGAGGCTTTGACCATCTCCACAACCTCTTCCGGCTTTTTCTCAAACGCTTTCCTGAGGGACTGATAACCGTCGAGCGTTTTCTCATACACATCGATGGAGGTCAGATTTGGGGTATCTATATTTTTAAATAAAATTTGAGTCATATCTTTTATCGACAGGATGCCAGAACCTGATCCACCTTTTCCGGAGTCATGTTCACGTGATATTTGTTATTGACCTGCATCACCGGCGCCTCACAACACGCTGCGAGACATTCCTCTTTCAGCAGTGTGAATTTTTTATCCGGTGTGGTCTCACCTTCTTTGATTCCCAGTTTCTTCTCTGTATATTCCAGAAGGTTGTCACAGCCGTTGAGATGACAACTGATATTGATGCAAAACTTGACCACGTACTTGCCGACCGGCTTGGTGTAATACATGGTGTAGAAGGTACAAACGGACTCGACATAGGCCGGAGACACATTCAGACGCTTGCCGATTTCGACCATCGCTTCCGGGGTGATATAGCCTTCCTGCGCCTGTGCCAGCGTCAGCAACGGAAGAAGGGCAGAGATTTTTCGTCCTTCAGGATATTTGGCCAGAATTTTTTCAATCCGGGCTTCTGAAGCTTCAGTAAAAGCAAACATCAGCGGTCCACCTCCCCCATAACGATATCAATACTTCCAATAATGGCCACGACATCGGCGATGAAAGCGCCCTCCATCATTTTGCACATACCAGGAATACCCATGAACGACGGCGCGCGCAGTTTCACCCGGTAAGGGGTATTGCTCCCGTCCGATACGATATAAAACCCGACCTCTCCCCGCGCCCCTTCCGTCGGCACGTAGGCCGAACCTTTAGGAACTTTGACGCCATCAGACACCAGCTTAAAATGGTGGATGAGCGATTCCATACTGGTATGCAACGTATCGCGGGGCGGCAGGGAAATTTTATTATCCTCAAGCTTGTAAGGCCCGTCCGGCAAATTGTCGAGCGCCTGCTTGATGATTTCGCGGCTCTGCCGCATCTCTTCCACCCGCACCAGGTAGCGGTCATAGATATCCCCATGATCCTGCGTGGGAATTTCAAAATTAAATTCGTCATAACGCGAATACGGTTTCCTTTTGCGCCAGTCCCAGTTGAGCCCAGAGGCGCGCAGGACCGGACCGCTCATACTCCACAGGACGGCCTCCTCTTTGGTCATGGTTCCGATACCACGAGTGCGGTCCAGCCAAATCGGATTATTGGTCAGAAGGCTTTCGTATTCATCCACTTTGGCGGGGAAATAATCGACAAACTTGCGCACGCCGTCCAGCCACTCGGGTGTCGCATCCTTAGCCACCCCCCCGACGCGAATATAGCTGGTCATCATCCGCACACCGGAAATCATTTCATTCAGATCAAGGATCATCTCCCTCTCGCGCCAGGCATACAGAAAAACCGTCATGGCCCCGATATCCAGCGCATGCGTCCCCAGCCACACCAGGTGACTGCCGATACGTCCCAGTTCGCACATGATCACCCGCAGGTAATCAGCACGCGCGGGCAGCTCTTTAACGCCAAGAAGCTTTTCAACTGTGAGGCAAAAGGCGAGGTTGTTTTGCGGCGGACTCAGATAATCGAGCCGGTCGGTCATGGGGATACAATGGATATAGCGCTTGTTTTCAGCCGTTTTTTCGATGCCCGTATGAAGAAACCCGATATCCGGCTCAGCAGACTTGACGATTTCGCCGTCCATCTCCAACACCACCCGAAACACACCGTGGGTACTGGGATGCTGAGGACCCATATTCAGGGTCATCGTATCTTTGTCGCGTTCGAGCAAGCCCTGTTCAGTTACGCCCATGGATCAACTTTCACGTCTTCTTGAGTTTTAATGAGTTCGCTCTTATGGTCCGGGTTGTGCGAAAAGGCAATTTCTTCCACGGTCAGCGGATAATCCCTGAGCAAAGGATGCCCCTCCCATCCCTCCGGCATGATCAACCGTTTCATATTGGGATGATCCATAACAATGAATCCGAACATATCGTATAACTCTCTTTCCGGGAAATCGGCGCCATGCCACAAATGATAGACGGAAGGAATGGTGGGCTCGACTTCCGGCAGGTCCACAAAGACTCGAATATGGTGATCCTTTTTACTGGAAAACAACTCGTACACCACCTCAAAACGAAATTCCCGGTCCGGGTCCATATCCAGATAGTCGACGCCGGTGATGTGCGACAGATAATCAAAATCGTAGTCTCTGTTTTGCTTCAGATAAGCCATGAGCATCAGAAACTGGTCCACCGCCACACGAACCTCTAACTCCCCATGGGCGGTCACCTTCGAGTGCTGGATGGCAGACTCAAAGATCGCTTCAATCTGCTCTCTGATTTCTTCGTTGGTCATGCCACCCTTTGCCGTGCCTGCTCACTGCCGGCTTCTCTGAGAATTTTTTCCTGAAGCTTGATCACTCCATACAGAAGGGCCTCTGGCCCCGGAGGACAACCGGGAACGTATACATCAACGGGCACCACTCGGTCAACTCCCTGCACAATGGCATAATTATTGAAAATGCCGCCGCAAGAAGAGCAGGCCCCCATGGCGATGACCCACTTCGGTTCCGGCATCTGATTGTAGATACGCTTCAGAACCGGAGCCATTTTCTGGGAAACCCGCCCGGAAACGATCATCAGGTCGGCCTGCCTCGGGGAGGCGCGAAATACCTCGGCCCCAAACCGGGCGGCATCCCACCGCGAGTTGGCCATCGCCATCATTTCAATGGCGCAACAGGCCAGACCGAACGTTGCGGGCCAGAGCGCATTCTTCTGAGCCCACCCGACCACTTTGCCCAGCTTGGTGGTCAATATACTGTCATACACCGCACCGGAAAATTCCGCACCCAGTTGCTCTATGGCTTCTTTAGCATTTAATTTTAAATTATTGATTTCGGTCTCGACTGCATCGACCGCTTCATCCATCAATCCCATTCCAAACCTCCCCGTCCCCAAATGAAGACGTATGCAACAGCCAGAATGACCACAAAAACGATCATTTCGATCAACCCGAACAGCTTGAGTTCGTCCAGCGCCACCGCCCACGGGTACATGAACACCACCTCGATATCAAAAATGATGAACAGCATGGCGATGGTGGCAAACCGCACCGGATATCGCCCCTTGGCTTCCTCCGAGGGAAGCATGCCGCATTCGTAAGGCAGATTTTTTTCTACAGTGGAGTTCCTCGGACCGAGAAGGGTGGAAAGCAAAAGTATACCGGCAACTACAGCCAGCGCAACGATTGCAAAAATGGCGACAAAGAGATATTCACTCACAGAACTGTGTCCGTATTGGATCGGTTTTCTAAAAGGAAACCCGGGAAATGGCTTTCAGAACAATAGCTTCTGGCCGACGCTCCAGCGCCGGACCGCCCGGCTTTTTTCAATCCGGTATTGTATCACTCCTACTTTTCACACGCGGAAAAGTATTAGAATTGGGGATTATATTCGGCCCATAGGACCCTGTCAATTATTGATTTAACCAGCCTCCCGGCTCACATGCGAAAGCCTTCCGAACTTTGAAATGTATAAAATCACAAGGCTTTAGGGGCAATTTCCAACCGGAAATCAGCAGAAAGTCCTTTTACAGACCCAACAAAGTAAATGTTGCCAGCGAAATCAGTTGTTCGCTGCCCGCAAAGCAAAAGACAGGTCCGATGGGAAAAAAATCGTCGGGAGTTATTCCGGAACTTCAAGATGGAGGCGGTAAATGAGACCAGAGGGGTTTTCCTCGGGGGATTCGATATCCGGCTTTGCGTAGTTGATGACTTCGAAGGTTACCGTATTGGTCCCATCCACTAGAAATTTATCGAAATTAATGATGAAAGGATCAGGGTAATCGGCCCCGCCGTATTCCTGCTTCAGGGAAACGTCGTTGACGGTGATATGGCAGGTGTCGTCGCTCCGCACATAGAGTTCAGCGCGTTTTACCCTCTGGGCTCCTTTATTTGGCACGTCGAACTGCATGCGGAACTTGTGTTGGCTACCGGTTTTCGCTTCTTCGAGAGAGATCTGGTCGCGGACCCATACCCATCGACTCCCCTGAATCCCGCGCCATCGGCCATTGAGTTCGCACAAGGAAGCTTTTTCCCATTGGCCCGTCTTCGGATTATAATACTGGGTCGCTTTGCCGCTGGTGAACACTTGAGTTTTGGTCTTGGGTCCGGAAAGTTTTTTGGTTTCTGATTCCAGTGGAACGCTTTCCTCCCACAAGGTTTGATTCAACTCACGGTATTGTTGATAAAGGCCCTTCTTTTTATTGATCAGCATCATACTGGGTCGCTGATGATTGCGCCCCAGATAGGGACCCAAATCGGTAATGATGATCCCATGAGGCTCATCCACATCAGTGGAGAAAAAAGAATGTGCGGGAATAGTTTGATAAATATGAACCTCCATCGTCCCTTTTTTGGGAACGTCAGCTTCCGCTATTTCCTCCTGTAGTCTTTGCAAGAGCAATAAAGAGGTTTTGATTTCGTTCTTGAAGGTGGCCTTGCCCCCGATCTGCCGCGTGATGATCTCGACGATCTCCGATTCGGGATCGATGACCAGCAGACGGACCTTGATTCCACTCAGCACTTTTTCCTTAAGCAGATCACGGCTCCCCGTTGAAATGGACAGCAGGGAGGTGCCCCCAATAAATATTTCGTGCTTAACATCCTTGAACAGGTTCTGAAAGGTATGCGCCTGCCCAATCTCAGACCGGTTTTTATAAATTCCCTGGATTCCCAACCGCACCGCATGGGGATTGACGATTTCCTGAAGCGCTTCCTTGTATTCGGAAAAGGTGAGCTCACGAAGAAACAACTCGTAACCGAGCGACACCACCCCGATCATGGCGATCAGCAGGGCAAACTCCTTAACCGGATGCAACCAGATGCTGTGCGCCGGAAACAACTTGGACGAGCTGATGTACAAACCGGCTCCAGACACAAAAATGATCAGCGCCAGAAAAAGAATCCGGTCGCGTATCCATGCGCGTGCTTTCAAGCTTTTTTTATTAGTTTTCTCCATCGTTTGATATTACAGGATATACAGTAGTTTAACAAGAAAGTAGATCGTTAGAATTGTGTAAGACTTAAAGTTTATTCAAAAAGAGGGGCTGGCATTTGCAACTTTTTACTGCACCATTCCTCACAGTGAAAATGGCGCTGCGTCAAGCAGGCGGGCTAACTCAGGCCTGATTTGCGCCGGACCCACCATTCCACACTGAGAAGACCGACGATCAACCCGTAGGTCCACCAGCTGTCCCACAACGAAACCATCCGCGAACTGGATTTAATTTCCACTTTGGGACTGGGAAAAGACAGTTCATCGAACCGGGTTCCTTCTCCCAGAACGTGGTGACTGCCACCTGTTACCTTCGACAAGGCCTGGAGAAGGTCGGTGTTCACCAGAGGCTTCTGATATTCAATCTGTGGACTGAAAACGATAAAACGGGTTTCCCCGGAAAGGACCTCTCCACTGGCGGTCAGGGACACCTGCGCCGAATAGAACCCCTCCCTTCCCGGGTGGAACTCGAAATGCCCCTCGCCCTGCTCATCGGTCTTCAGGGTTTGACGAACCAGTTCCTGGCCTCTGGGAAGGGTTTGCATCACCAATTCGACCGCCACACCCGGCAGGGGAATATAATCCTGGCCGCTCACGTTAAAATGAATCCGTACGGTTTCATTTTCACGGTATTTTTCCTTGTCCGTAGTCACTTGAACAGGATCGGTCTCTGGCTCACGTGTCATCCAGGCAATAACATTTTCCCAGAATTTCTGATAATAACGACCGCTCCCCCCTTTTCCAACCTGCAGAAAGTTCCAGTTCCATGAGGTGTCGGTGGCAATGGCCAGGGTTCTTCCTTCTTTCACCTGGCGGGCCACCAGAGCCGGAATATCCTTGCCCTGCTCCCGGACCATACCCAGCACATGCGCCCCTTTCGCCGGGGTAAGCCCGATATTGACTCCCTGGATGGGAGGTAGGGATTCCCAGGCTTTGACGTTCTGCCGGGGGTCGCTCTCCAGCCTCAATAAAGGGTGCTGAGACAGTTTCAGCGGAACTTTCATCTTCAAATCTCCAAGCAGAAACTTTTTGGAATCACTCTGGATTCTCACTGGAAGAATCTCCTCGACCGGAGAACGGTCGTAACCGCCCCCCTGAAACGACAAGTCACCGCCAATCATCAGAAACGCCCCGCCCTGCTCCACGTAGTTCCTGATATTGGACAGGTTTTTTTTGTCAATAAACGGGGAAAACTTAAAGTTATGAAAAATGACCAGGTCGAACGAATTCAGATAATCGCTGAACAGAAGATTGGATGGAAACGGAATCAGACTTAATTCAGATGTGGTGGCCCCCACATCATCGGTCAGCGTTCGCAAGATGAAAAACGACAGCAGATCCACTTTAGGATTGTTAGCGAGTGTTTCCCGTAAAAAACGTGAATCCCACGAAGGACGTCCATTCAAATGAAGGACACGGACCCGGTCGCGGACCACCTTGACTTCGAAGCTCCACCGGTTGTTCACCTCCACCGCCTCGCCCGCAAACACCGGAACCGAAAGTGTGTAAATCCGCTTGCCGAGGGAGGCCGGGGTGAACTGTAACTCGGCAGTGTATTGATCGTCCGCTTTTTTCAGGGACACTGTTTTGGAAACCAGGATTTTATCCCCCTCCTTCAAAACAAGCGGAATGTTTTTTTTACCGATGCCTCTTGCCGAAAGGGTCACCTCGATATTCAACGGTTGATGGATGAATCCGAAATCCGCCGCGTCGGCTTTTTCAATGGCAAGATCCTTGAAGCCCTGATTGTCACCTGCCTGAAAGGTATGCACCGGCCCGTTCAACCGGGTCAAAGTCTGCGTAAATTCCGGGGATATCCCGGGGACGTCCTGCGTTAAGTCAGCGCCGTCGGAAAACAGCAGGACACCTTGAAGGGATTGGCCCTCGTAGTGTTTCGTTAAATCCAGAAACACTTGGTGCAGATCGGTGTTCACTGCGCTCTCCTGATAGGCTGTTACCGCATTGGCCAAAGGAACGGAATCGATCTGATCTGAAACGAAAAAGAAATCCACCTCATACGATTGCTTAAGTTTTTCAAAATAGCTCCGGTTATTTTCCATGGCCCGCCGCACCCAATGGCCACGGGGCTTTTCGGAGGGGAATGTTTTAATGCCCATGCTTTTACTGTCATCCAGCAGAACTGCGATGGCGTTTTTCAAGGGCTGTATTTTCTTGAATTCCAGCTGCGGTTGCAGAACTGTCAGCGCCACAAGAAACAGGGTGACCACCCGCAAGGCATAGAGAAACAGCTTCTTCCAGGGAGAACGGATCCGGGAAAGACTGGTCCAGAAAAACCACAGGGATAGAACAATCAACACCGCGAGAAAAGCAAAGGTCCCTCCCCATGCCTCGGGAGCCCAGTGCAACTCCCACGCGTTGTACTCGCTCCATTCTTCGCCCCAAAGGGTGGTCAGCCAGTTCACTTGGGATTGACCCTCCGCAAACGTTCGAGAATGATAGGCAGATGCACCATGTCTTTTTTATAATCGAGGGTCAACGCGTAAAGGACAATATTCACGCCCAGCCTTAGACTTAACTTTCTTTGCCGGTCACCGCCGCCGATCATGTCAAAGTCCCAATGCCCCAGCTTGCTCTTGGACCAGGCCCCTCCGAGATCGTTGGCGGAATAGACCAGGACCGTCCGTCCTTTGGTGGTGATCCCTTCCAGATAGGGCTTATTCACGACGCGGCCCACTACCTGATTGAGCAGATAAAATGAACGGAAAATGGAGTGATCGCGCTGGAGGCGCTCCAGGGGAATGCCGGGAAACAGGCGTTCAATCATTCTGCGGACCGAGGCGTCGAAGGGAGAATTGGGCTTTGATGAATTGCCATCAATCAGCAGAAAACCTCCGTATGACAGATGATTTCGCAGCGTTTTCAGTTCTTTTTCATTCAAAGGTTCAAAGGCCCCATCCCCACCCATATATAGAAAGGGATACTTGAATAATTGCCCATCCCCGGGCTTAAGAAAAAGCGGCATGCGTTTAACTTCTATGGAAGTGCGTTTGGCGAGTTCAGCCAGCAGGCTTTCCGCCGCGTGCGGACGGGGATTGTAATTTCCGCCTCTGTACTGGATCTGAGGGATCACAACTTTAGAGGCTTCACCCAAAGCAAATACCGGCCGGGGAAACCAAATACCTGCCTGCAAGCATACTGCCAATATAATGAAATAAAAACGCACTGGTTTACCTGGTGACAAGGATGAATGATGAAAGGCCTGCTACTCAGCCATCATACCAAATTCCCGCACCGCACGGACCCGGACCTTTCCATAAATTGTGCTTGCCGGGATAACTGGCGGTGGTATAGTCGTACTCGAATATTGGCTTTTTTTTCCGGGGAAATTAATGAAACGAACCGTTCTACTCAACCCAGGCCCTGTAAACGTGACCGAGCGGGTGCGCCAGGCCCTCCTGAAACCGGACCTGTGCCATCGGGAAAAAGAATTCTCAAACTTGATGGGTTCCATCCGCAATAAATTACTGCGTGCCTTCAAGATTACCATTGATTTTGACGCGGTGTTGATCACGGGTTCAGGAACCGCCGCCCTGGAAATGGCCGTCTCCTCCAGTCTCAGCGAGGGACGATCCATGCTGGTCATCCGGAACGGGGTTTACGGCGAACGCATTTCCGCCATGGCGGAAGCTTACGGGTTGAACACTTTGCGCCTCGATTACGCCTGGGGCGAGCCGCCTCAATTGAGCGATGTGAAGCACGCCCTGGAACAGCATCCGGAAATCGAGGTGGTCGCCATGGTCCACCATGAAACCACTACAGGATTGCTCAATCCGGTGCATGAAATTGGAGCGCTGGTTCACCAACATCAAAAACGGTTTCTGGTGGACAGCATCAGCGGACTGGCAGGGGATTCTCTGGATTTCAACGGCGCCCACGTCGACATTTGCGTGGGGACCGCCAACAAATGCCTGCAGGGACTTCCGGGCGTCTCGTTCGTCCTGGTGCGCAAATCAGAACTTCCGAGGTTGGAGGCAATCCCGGAACGCTCTCTCTATTTCAATTTGTATAAAAATCATAACGCGCAGGAGAAGGGAGACACCCTGTTCACTCCGGCGGTGCAGATTCATTATGCGCTGGACGCGGCTCTGGACGAATTGATTGAGGAAACGGTTAGGGGACGGATCCGCAGGTACGCCGAGGCCGCCAACCTGCTTCGCCGGGGATTCGGGGAGATGGGTCTGGAGCTCATCATTCCCGAAACACATTTATCCAATACCCTGACCGCGCTGAAACTTCCCAAAGGGGTCACCTACAAGGAACTGCACGCCAAACTCAAGAAAAAAGGCTTCGTGATTTATGCTGGACAAAAGAAGTTAAGCGAAAGTATTTTCCGGATTGCCAACATGGGGGACATCCGAACAGAAGAATTTCAACAACTGCTCGAC
>JAOUPX010000132.1 GCA_029879645.1 Nitrospinota bacterium | reverse complement strand
CTGCACAAAATTTGCACTGAAATTCCTGAAAATTTCCCTGTAGCCGCCATACCCCTTGCACATGAATTCCCCAGAATAGGGGCATGATCAATACAGGAATAAACATTCAAACACACCGCATGGTTCCCGGCCTGATCCTTGGAACAGCGGCTCTCGTCCTGGCCTATGAGCCTGTACTCTGGCTGTTTCAGACCTGGCAGGACCCGGCCTACGATTCCAAAGGTTTCTTTGTATTTCTGATCTGCGCCGGATTATTTCTATGGAGTGTGACAAGTCCTCGCAACCTGGCCCGCCCAGCCAATACCCGGTGGGCATTTATCCTCCTCACCGGTACCGCATTGATCCGTCTGGCGGGCCAGGTCTTCGCGATTAATATCATCGGCGCTCTGGCATTGGTGATCGACGTCTATGCACTGGCATCTCTGACTGGCGTTCGGCACAGAGTACGCCCCATTTCTCCTGGCTGGCTGGCTGTTTGCTTTTTGTTTTCCTTACCGTTGGAGCGGGTGATCCAGCATACCGTAGGATTCGGCCTGCAACATCTTTCCGCAGGAAGCGCCTGTTTTATTCTAAGCAGTCTGTTCGACAACGTCCAATGCCACGGTGTCCGGATTCTGATCAACCGCATGGATGTGCTGGTGGACCTGCCCTGCTCCGGGGCACGAACTTTACTGCTCCTGCAATTGTTTTATGCCGCCTGCATGACGGTGTGCCGCCCCAATTTGACTTCCGGCCTTTTCGGTTTTTGCGTCACACTCTTTTCGGGTCTGTGGATCAACATTTTCAGAATTGTGGCGCTGGCAATTGGCATTGCTTACCCGACAGTGGTTTTCAATCTGGATGTCATGGCCGAACCCGGCCATTCCCTGCTGGGTTTGATCGCGCTGGGGCTTGGCAGTTTGCCGATTCTGTTCTGGGCCCGATCCCTGGAGGGTTCACCAGAACCTGACCAACGAATTTGCGGCTCAGGGCGGGAAGAAGTCATTCACCGCAATCACCCCATACATTCAGGATTTCACCTATTTAAATCGCACCCAGCGGGAATGGCTTTGGGTTTTTTGTTAATGGCCGCCCTGATCGTCAACCTTCCCAAAACACCTATCGATGTAGCCCGACCAAATATCAAACTTTCCCTGCCGACGATGATTGACGGTTACGAAGGAGTTCCGGCCCCCCTGCTCCCTAAAGAGCGGGCTTATTTCACTCAATACGGAGGCGCGGCGGCAAAAGCCTCTTATGGTGATAACGGTTTGCTGATGATTCAAACCTCATCCCCTCTCAGGCATTTGCATTCTCCCGACGAGTGCCTGAGGGGATTGGGGTTTGAAGTACAGCACATCGGAGTCACCTATGAAACCATACCCACGGCCATTTACAAGGCCACCACGATGGAAGGACCGAGCTATCGCATCGCCGTCAGTTTTATATCCGACCAGGGTCATCAGACTTCCAACGTATCGGAAGCCGTATGGCACTGGATGCAGGAGCGGGACACCGTGTGGTCTGCCGTCCAGCGCATCTCACTCTGGGAACAGGATGAATCCATAACCCGCCGATGGGACCGGGCGGTATTGGCCGCACTCGATATCACTATTAATCAACAACCTGCTGAACTCATGGAAGAGAGGAAATTATGAAATCTTTATTAACCGGCTTCATGCTCATTTGCAGTTTCGCTTTCACTACGCACGCGTTGGCAATTACAGAAAACGATCTCGGCGGCTCGGTTCAGGCGATTGTCGATGGTAAAGCCATTCACTTCCCGGCCCTGAAAACGGATATAGGGGCGAACATCCAGGGCGACCTGGCTACGGTAACCGTCACCCAAACCTTTGCCAACCCGACGCTGGTTCCGTTGAATGCCACCTATCTGTTTCCGTTGAACAAGGATGCGGCGGTCCATGCCATGACCATGGAAGTAGGTGATGAAATCATTCAGGCCCAAATACATAAAATAGAGGAAGCCAGAAAGAAATTTGAGAAGGCCAAAAAGCAAGGCAAAGCCGCTTCCATGCTGACCCAGCACCGACCCAACATGTTCACCCAAAAGATTGCCAACCTGATGCCGGGACTGCCAATCAAGATTACTCTGGTTTACGACCAGACCATTCCCCGGGTAGATGGCAATTACGAATTGGTTGTTCCCCTGGTTGTCGGACCCCGTTATCAGCCTGCCCGCTCCGGCAGGCCTCCAAAGGTTGTCGATAATGGGGTTGTGGCCGAAATTAAAAAGGTCAAGTCACATTCCCAGTTCAATCAGTGGGAAATCGAAGAACTTCCGTCTTACCCGGAAGTTTTGGGTTTAACCATTCCTGATACTGTCGATAAAGATCGAATTTCCATCCGCGTCGATCTCCAGGCCGGAGCCGCCATCCCCAATATTTACAGCCGTACTCATAAGATCCATGTGACCGGTGATGAAAAAAAGAAAGCGATCACTCTGGCCGAGGGTCGGACCATCGATAACCGGGATTTCGTTCTGCTCTATCAGCTTGCGGGGCAAGAGACCCGCCCCGCTTTCCTGTCGCACCGCGACTCAAAAGACGGTTACTTCAGCTTATGGATCGAACCGCCGGCACAACCTAAATCGAAACATATCTCAGCACGCGAAATGGTGTTTGTATTGGACACCTCCGGCTCCATGAGCGGCGAGCCCATCGATGCCAGCAAAGCGTTCATGCGTCATGCCTTGAATAATTTACGGAGCCGCGATTACTTCCGCATCATCCGATTCAGTAATAACGCCTCCGAATTTACTTCGGGCCCGGTCCGCGCCACTCCCAACAACATCAATAACGGCCTGAACTACGTCGACTCTTTGGATGCAAACGGGGGCACGGAAATACCCAACGCCATTCGCCAGGCATTTTCAACTCCCAAGCCTGATGGAACTCTGCGGATTGTCGTGTTTCTGACCGACGGCTACATTGGCAATGAATCGGAAGTACTACGGCTCATTTCCAGCTCCATCGGCGATGCGCGGATTTATGCTTTCGGAGTGGGAACTTCGGTGAATCGGTTTTTACTCTCCGAAATGGGGAAAAAGGGCCGGGGGTTCGCCCGGTTCCTCGACCCTACAGAAAATGGGAATGAAGTGGCAATGGAATTGGCTGGCAAACTGGAATCTCCAGTGCTGACGGATATCCATATCGACTGGGGAGAACTGCAAGTGAGTGAGGTCACGCCGTCGGTAATCCCGGATTTATTCGCAGGCGATTCGATTCGCGTACTCGGTAAGATTGAAGGAAAAGGTACGCATACCGTGCAAGTGAAAGGGCGAGTGCGTGGCAGACAAGCCTCCTTACCTCTGCAGGCTGTACTACCCACAGACCAGGGGGAAATCACCTCTTCACCGATTCCGCAAATTTGGGCACGCTCACAGATTTCCGACCACATGGGACAGATCAATGCGCCCGATGCTTTTAAAACCACCTCTCTGAATAACGACGAATTGAAACAAAAGGTGATTGAGCTGGGGCTCAAACACTCGCTGGCGACACGCTGGACTTCCTTTGTGGCGGTATCCAGAAAAATCGTCAATGCAAATCCTCAAAACGCCAAAGATTCCAAAGTCCCCCTTCCCATGGTGAAAGGCGTGGGCCCTAAAGCCTACGGTGAGGCCCCGCCGATGAGGATGGCTCAGAACTTTTCCGGAAGCTCTGTGCCGGAGCCCCCAATATGGGCGGGAATGATTCTGATGTTCCTGATGGTGGCCGGCATGACGGCTTTAATGGTTTTAAAACGGAACCCGTCCAAATGAATGAAGCCATTTTGACTCATGATGAAGCTTATCCATCGGGATGGCGGGTTATCGCCTGCCTCCTGATGGCAGGGCTGGCGGACCTGCTTTTCTATAACGAAGGATTGGGATGGACCGCCGGTTTCTTTACCTTCGTTATTTTATCGACCCTTTTATTCTTCAACCCCAGCCTGGTACTCACCAGGCCAAACAAGGTGATCATTGCCATTAATTTTGTTTGGGTGCTGGCCCTGATTGAAAATCCAAGCGGGTTGACCCTTACGCTGGCCTTCCTGGGAGTCACCACCATCGCCCTGTTAAGCCATCCCGGATGGATTCACAACGCCGGGCTCTGGTTAAGGGGGATATTGGACTTCTGGACCCAGAATGTCCTGAAGGTTTTCATGGACTTGAAATTTATCAAGTACCTGTTCCAGAGCGAAAACCACCGAAGCCGTTCGAGCATCCAATTGAAGAACTGGATCCTGCCGCTTGGGTTATCTTTAGTGTTTGTATTTCTTTTTGCAGGAGCCAACCCGGTACTGATCCGTTGGCTGGATTTGGTCAACTGGAATTGGATCGTGGATTTTCTCACTCTCGAACGAATCCTGTTGTGGTCACTGGCCATCACTTTGAGTTGGCCTCTCCTCCGGCCAAAATTCCGGTTGAAACAACACTTTCCGGAGAGTGAATTTTCCAGGAAAGCTCACGCCGTAATTCACTACTTGTTTTCCACGGATTCCATTCTTTATTCACTGATTCTTTTCAACATCCTATTTTCAATACAGACCCTGATGGACATCATCTACCTGTGGGGAGGGGCAACCCTGCCTGAGAATATGTCCTACGCGGAGTATGCCCATCGCGGAGCTTACCCTTTAATCGCCACCGCCCTGCTCGCAGGAGGTTTTGTCCTGGTGGCACTGCGTCCTGGAAGCGAAACGGATAAGATTCCATTCATCCGGTATCTCGTTTACTTCTGGATAGGACAAAATGTTTTCCTGGTTATTTCATCGATCTGGCGGACAACCTTATATATAGAAGAGTATTCCCTCACCTATCTGCGCCTGTCGGCCATGATATGGATGGGATTGGTCGCGCTGGGACTGGTTTGGCTTGTCCTGAGAATTCTGTGGTCCCGATCCAACACCTGGATGATCAATCTGAACGGCTTCACACTTCTAGCGGTTTTAATGATATGCGCCTTCATCAACTTGGGAGGTGTGATTGCCCGGTTCAATGTTGAGCATTGTAAAGAAGTGAGGGGCAGAGGGCCGGCGCTGGATTTGCAATATCTTAAGGAAATCGGCCTTGCGTCCCTGCCGGCACTTCACTGGTATCAACAGCATGGCCATCAAAACAATTACACCATGTCCAGAGTTCTAAAGCTCGACAGAGACTTGCAACATAGTTTGGGGCAGGAACTTGAGGACTGGCGAACCTGGACTTTCCGAAAATACCGGTTGGCCCTGCAGGCGGACGCCGGCAAAAAACTAAGGACATCCATCGGCTCTTCCGGCTGGAGGATTGCTCCGAACAAAAATGGATTCCGGTAACAGACCATTGTGTTACCATAAATTACATAAGGAAAACACTCATGATTTTGCAAACAAGGCTTGATCGTATGGCAAGAACGATTCTTGTAGTGGACGATGATCCCCATATTCGGGAAGTAATCACTTTCGCTTTGGAACAGGCGGGAATGACACCCGTGGAAGCCATGAATGGACAAAAGGCGCTGGACATCGTTCATCAGGAAAGCCCGGCTCTCATTATCCTCGATATCAACATGCCGGAGGTGGACGGATTCCAGTTTTGCAGGGAAATCCGCAAAACCTCAGAGGTGCCGATTCTATTTCTCTCCTCGCGTGATGAGGAAATCGACCGGGTGGTGGGCCTGGAAATAGGCGGTGACGATTATGTGTCCAAACCCTTCAGTCCGAGAGAGTTGATCGCCCGGGTCAACGCCATCCTGAAACGGGTGCAGGCGGCTCAAAAGCCCATAGACAATAAATCCTCACAGGTATTGAAATATGGTCTGCTCACCCTGGAACCTGAGAAACACCGGATTCGCTGGAACCAAAATAACGTGGAATTGACGGCGCGGGAGTTCGCCATCCTCAAGGCATTTTTAACCCATCCGGAAATTGTTTTCGACCGCGACCGGATTATTGAACATGCCTGCGAAACCAATTCGTTTATCAGCGACCGAACCGTGGACAGCCATATTCGTCACATTCGAGGTAAATTTTCGGAGCTGGGTTGTACATCGGTCATCGAGACCGTTCACGGGGTGGGCTACAAGCTGGGAACATGCCGGTGAAAACCCCGCGCAAAAAAAGGAAATACCGGCTTCGCACCATCCTTCTGGTGGTCAACCTGACCGTGCTGATCCTGCCGCTGGGAAGCATCTTCTTTTTCAGAATTTTTGAAAATCTTCTGGTCAGGCAAACTGAAGTCGAGCTGATTGCTCAGGCAGCCGTCATCTCTTCCATATATAAAAACCAGATTATTCATTCGATGTTTGACCCCAGCAGCTATGGCAAGCCTCTGCCAGAATCCGCCCTGCCACCCATGGATGAAAAATACTCTCCCGTTCTGCCGCAGTTGGACTTGTCCGAAGACCCGGTATTGCCTCCCCGGCCGGATGGCGTGAAGCCGGACCCCGAATCCCGCATCGACCCGGTGGTGGATGCCATCGGAAAGAATCTGTCGTCCATTCTCCTCGATACAAAAATGACCACCCTGTCGGCCATCAAAATCCTGGATTACCATGGGAATGCCGTTTCAGGGCAGTCGGAGATTGGGCTTTCGTTTGCACGGGTCGAGGAAATTCGATCGGCCCTGGAAGGACAATATAAAAGTGTGATTCGCGAAAGAATTTCCGACGAACCCCCTCCCCCCATCGCTTCAATCAGCCGCGGAACCAGCATTCGGGTGTTCATCGCTTTTCCCGTTATTCATGAAAACCGGCTGTGGGGCGTGATTTATATCTCGCGGACTCCAAAGAATATCCTTAAAAATCTTTACGCTCAGAAAGGAAAAGTGATCCTTGCCGGCGTGTCCATTATCGGGCTGACCCTGCTTCTGGTTTATTTTACCTCGCGTACCATCTCTCGGCCGGTCTATCAATTGATTCAACAAACCGAGGGTGCTTCGGAAGGAAATATCACGGCCCTGCAACCGCTTGAAGACCCGGTGACCGAAGAAATGGAACTGCTCTCTAAAAGCTTTTCCCAAATGGCCCTCTCCCTGCACGAACGCTCGGAATATATTCGCGAATTCGCCACATACGTTTCCCATGAGTTCAAAACTCCGTTAACGGCCATTCAGGGCGCCAGCGAACTGCTGCTCGAACACTATGAAGAAATGACCCCCGGCAAAAGGAAAAAATTTATTGAGAATATGCTTCACGATGCCGACCGGCTCAAATTGCTTGTCGCGCGGCTACTGGAGTTAGCGAAGGCCGAGAGCCTGACGCCTTCTGATGAAACCGCCAGCCTGCCTGACACATTAAACAAACTGAGGGATAAATTCGCTTCCCAGGGCCTGGACATTCAAATCAAATCTCCACACGGCTACCAGCTCAAGATTTCACCGGAAATTCTGGAAACGGCACTTTCCAATCTGGCGACCAACAGCCTGCAACACCATGCCACGCGAATTGAAATGAATATCAAAAAAGAAGATGATG
>JAOUPX010000046.1 GCA_029879645.1 Nitrospinota bacterium | reverse complement strand
TTTTGAATGGGCGACTCGGGTCACACCATGTCTTTGAGAGCTTTGAGCGGCTGGACTTTGACCACCTTGCGGGCGGGCTTGGCTTTGAATACGGTTTCTTCGCCGGTAAACGGGTTGATGCCTTTGCGTTCTTTGGTCGCCGGTTTTTTGATGACTTTGACTTTCATCAGTCCCACGACATTGAACAGGCCGGGGCCACGAGACGAGAGAGACTTATTAATCATCCCCCCAAGTGATTCGAATACCGCAGCAACTTGCTTGCGGCTTAAATCGGTTTCCGAGGCAATGTGATTCAGTATTTCCGATTTGGTGGGTGGCTTGCTGTTGCTGCCGGATTTTTTGGTGGCCATGCGTATAATCTCCTTTACACGGTTAAGGTCTTGAACGACCCGGATAGAATACCACGGGGATGTGGTCAACTTTTAGAATGATAATCTATATTTACAGTTTGTACATCAAAAAAACCCTGTTTTTCCCGAAAGTTTTTCAATTTCCTTGAAGACAGCGGCCCTGCAGAATTCCCCTGAGGCAATGAAGTCGGGCAGGTTCGGCCCTGTCCTCCTTTGTCCTACAGTGAGCCCAGTTGTTCGGCAAAATGGTCGAGGCTTTCCTGGGAATTCATTTCGGTCGCGCAGATGAGCAGGCAGTTATCCAGTTCGGGGTAGAAATCTCCCAGAGGAAGACCGGCGACAATATTGTGGTCCAGAAGTTTCTGGTGAATTTCCTTTGCCGGGGCGGGGCATTCCAGAACGAACTCATTATAGGTATCGGCCAGGAATCGCAGGCCGAACCCTTTAAGATGCTGTAGTTTATTTTTGAGTGCATCGGCAGTCTTCAGGTTCTGGAGCGCCACTTCGCGCACCCCCTGCTTGCCCATCGCCGCCAGCCAGATGGTCGCCGCCAGGGCGCACAATCCCTGATTGGTGCATATGTTCGATGTCGCCTTTTCGCGGCGGATATGCTGTTCGCGCGTCGCCAGCGTCAGCGCGTAGGATCGCTGGCCTGCGCGGTCGACCGTTTCTCCCACTATGCGTCCCGGAACCTGCCGGAAAAAAGATTCCTGCGTTGCGAAAAATCCGACATAGGGTCCGCCATAGGAGACCGGTAATCCCCAGCCCTGCCCTTCTCCAGCAACGATGTCTGCCCCCCGTTCGCCGGGAGGTTTCAATATTCCAAGAGAGGTCGCCTCCGCCACCACCACGATCAACAGCGTCTCTTTTTCCTTCAAAAACTCTCCAAGCTCGGCGTACTGTTCGACGACGCCAAAAAAGTTGGGAGACTGAATCACCACCGCGCTGGTGGCGTCTGTCACGTTTTCCTTGATGAAATTCAGATCGGTCTGCCCGTTCTCCTGGTATGGCGCTTCAGTAATCTTGAAATCGATGCCCCGGGTATAGGTCTCCACCACCTGGCGGTATTCGGGATGGACGGTGCGGGACATCAGGACCTCGCGCCGGTTATTGACCCGGTGAGCCATCAGTACCGCCTCCGCCAGCGAAGACGCGCCGTCATAAACCGACGCATTGGCGATCTCCATACCCGTGAGCATGCACACGAAGCTCTGGAACTCAAATATGGCCTGCAAAGTGCCCTGACTCACTTCCGGTTGATAGGGCGTGTAGCTGGTCAGAAACTCGCCACGCAGAAGAAGATGATTCACCACAGAAGGGGTGAAATGCCTGTAGGCCCCGGCTCCGAGAAACACCGCACATTCGTTCAGGTTTACATTGCGGTTCGCCAGACGGCCCAGGGTTTGCGTCAGGTCCGCTTCCGGCAAAGCGGACGGAAGATCCAGAGGGGCCTCCAGGCGCAGAGCTTCCGGAATGCTATGAAACAGGTCTCCTATTTCCTTGACGCCTATGGCGGCAAGCATTTCCCGAATATCGGTTTCTGTGTGCGGGATATAGCGCATAAGTCTGTTGGACGCCCGGGCCGGTCAGCCCTGCTGTTCCTTGATAAACGTTTCGTATTCTTCGGCCGTCAACAGGCTTTCGGCCTGGGAGGCATCGGTCAACTCGATTTCAACCATCCAGCCTTTGCCGTAGGGTTCCTGATTGACCAGCTCAGGATTGGCTTCCAGATCTTTATTAACCGCAGTTACCTTGCCGCCAACTGGAGCGTACAGGTCGGATACGGTTTTGACCGATTCCACCACCCCAAAAGCATTCTCCGCGGCCAGCTCGGTACCCAGCGCAGGCGTCTCGACAAACACCACATCGCCCAGTTGGTCCTGCGCGAAATGGGTAATGCCGATCACTCCCTGAGTTCCGTTCACCTTCAACCACTCATGTTCCTTCGTGTATCGAAGATCTTTCGGGATCTCCATCCTTTCCTCCTTATCGTTTTTTTAATTTTCAAAAAGTTACATTCCAAACCCCCGTCCGGCCAACGGCAGGAAGGCAAGGCCTGGTTGCTTTATTTCTTCTTCACCCGGCTGGGAACAAAGGGTAACGGCACCACCTCACCCGCCATCGAAGAATTGCGAACAGCAATATCCAGTTGGGTGCCGGGTTTCGATAATTCTGTGCGTACCTTACACAAGGCCACTCCGGTATTCAAGGACGGCGAAAACGTTCCACTGGTTACCTCCCCGACCGTATCCCCCCCGTGAAGCACTTTATAGTGAGAGCGAGGCACCCCGCGATCGGTCAGCCTGACCCCGACAAGCTTTTGCGCCAACCCCTTATCTTTTTGATTTTGAAAGGCTTTTTGACCTAAAAAATCCTGGTCTTTGTTGAGTTTGATGACCCACCCCAGCCCCGCTTCCAGAGGAGACGTTTCGGCATCGATCTCCTGTCCATAGAGGGCATAACCCATTTCCATTCTCAGGGTATCGCGCGCGCCCAGGCCGATCGGTTGCAGATCGAACTCCTCACCCGCTTTCATAAGGGCATCGAAAACGGCAACTGCCGAATCGGCAGACAGATACAGCTCGAATCCGTCTTCCCCTGTATAACCGGTGCGCGCGATGATCATTTCCACACCACAAACCGGACCCTTTTGAAATCGGTAATAATCCAGATTACCCACCGGCACATCGGTCAGCTTCTGCAGGAGAGGTTCAGCCTTGGGACCCTGAATCGCAAGTTGGGCGGTGCGGTCGCTGATATTGTCCACCTGCACATCAAACCCCCCGGCCAGGCCTGCCGCCCACTCGAAGTCCTTATCCGTATTGGAAGCGTTAACACACAGAAAATAATGATCCTCCCCGAACCGGTGCACCAGCAGGTCGTCCACCACACCGCCGTTTTCATAACACATCAGCGAATACAGGATGCCGCCGTCTTCCAGTTTGTCCAGATCGTTGGTCAGCAGTTTCTGAAGAAACGGCTTGGCCTGACTTCCCCGAACCTCGATTTCCCCCATATGGCTGACGTCGAACACACCCACATTTTGGCGCACCGCCCGATGTTCCTGCATGACCCCGGCATACTGGATCGGCATATGCCATCCGGCGAAAGGGACCATTTTCCCATTCAGTTTTTGGTGCGTCTCAAACAGAGGCGTGGTTTTTAATGGCGTGTCGGTGGACATGAAATGGATATTCCTGGTGGAGCGGTTGAAGACGAATACTGTGTATAATCAAATTCCCGCGGGAGATCAAGGACCAAAATCGCTTTAATGAGAAAAACTCCCTTGTTTTACAGACCTTTTTGAGAAATGATCTAATCGCGTATTTTAATAATTATTTCGCGGCTTAATATAATATAATTAAGGGCACCTCATGAAAGTATCCAGCGGGAACGTGACCATGAAACTGAAACAATATGATGCCCTGTTGGTCGCTGGGGAGGGTAAAAACAGCTACAAGGTGTACCATCAGCACAAGGCCTTCCTGCCGATCGAGGGAAAATGCGTCATCAGTTATGTGATTGAAGCCTTGCAAAAGGCGGAGACCGTCCGGAGCATCACGATCACCGGTCAGCGGGAAGCCCTTTTGAAGCACATTGAGGAAAACAGCATCAATTGCGCCAGCCCGAAACCCATCCAGGTTCTGGAACAAAAACGGAATCTTTATGAAAACGTCTGGTACAGTTTTCTGCACACCCTGCCGGAACCCATAGCGGAACATGAATTGGAGCATTCCCCTTATAAGGACCGGGCGGTTCTAGTGGTACCCTGTGATTCTCCCTTGATCACACCCCACGAAATCGATTATTTTATTCAAAATTGCGATCTGGAAAACTACGACCATATTCTAGGTTTGACCCCGGAAGAAAGCCTGATCCCCTTTTATCCTGAAAATGGGAAACCTGGAATACAAATGGCTTATTTACATATCAAGGAACACCGTTACCGGATCAACAATCTCCATATGGTTAAACCCGTCCAGATAGGGAATCGACATTATATACAGCAGATGTACCATTACAGGTATCAGCGGAATTTCAAGAATGTGATTCGGTTCGGGTGGGAGGTCATCGGCAAAGACAGAAAAAACCGTTACCGTTATTACATCGGTCTGTTGCTGGGTCTGTTTTTCTCCTGGCTCAATATCAAACCGCTGGTCCAGTTTTTCAGATCCTGGGTTCCCAAAAAGGGTTTGGAAGAATGTATCTCCAGCATAATGAAAACACGATTTATGGGATTAGAGTCTCCTCTTCCGGGAGCCACTCTGGATATCGATAACGCACAGGATTACGAATCGATCAAACTCCGGTTTAACGAATGGCGCGATTACCTGAACCGTTTGTCCGATCTCTATCCCCTGCCCGTAAACCAACGGAAAACCGTTCCGTGGACTATTAAAACTGCACCCAGGAAATCATCGCCGGGGATATCGGTTCCCCGGGTGGATGCCGGAACCACGTAGGCAAGGTTCTCGGCGGGTTTTCCCGGCTGGCTCCCGCCTTTCATCAACCTCGACCGGTCAATTTTCTATTTAAAGCGACCTATCGTTTACTTGAAAGCTAATACGAAATTTTCATGTCACTAAAAAACATACGTAATTTTTCCATCATCGCCCACATCGACCACGGCAAATCAACACTCGCCGACAAGTTGATTCTCGATACCGGCGGCCTGCAAAAGAGACAGATGAAGGACCAGGTGCTGGACAGCATGGATCTCGAACGCGAACGCGGCATCACCATTAAAGCCCAGACCGTGCGTCTCAACTACAAGGCTGATGACGGGATAAACTATGTTTTCAATATGATCGATACACCCGGACACGTCGATTTCACTTATGAAGTTTCGCGAAGCCTGGCTGCGTGCGAAGGGGTTCTGCTGGTGGTCGATGCGTCGCAGGGAATACAGGCCCAGACCATTGCCAACGTGAACCTTGCCATGCAGCACAATCTGCAAATCATTCCAGTCATCAATAAAATCGACCTGCCCAGCGCCGATCCGGAAGCCGTAATGGAGCAGTTGGAAGACATTTTGCAAATCGACTCCTCAGATGCAGTTCTGGCCAGTGCCAAGGAAGGTATCGGTATCAAGGAAATCATGGAAGCTGTAGTCCGCATCATTCCACCTCCGTCAGGGAACCCCGATCAACCTCTTAAAAGTCTGCTGTTCGATTCCTGGTACGACCCTTACCGGGGAGTCATCACCCTGACGCGGGTGATGGACGGAACGCTCCGGGAAGGCATGGAAATACGTATGATGGCTACGGGAAACAAGTTCGAGGTGGAGGAGTTGGGCACGTTTACCCCGGCCCCGCATAGGGTTAAACAATTGAGTTCAGGCGAAGTGGGTTATATCATCGCCGGCATTAAACAACTCGATCAAACGGGAATCGGCGATACCATCACCGAAGCGGATCGGTCGTGCGACAAACCGCTGGCAGGGTACAAAGAGGTCAAACCCATGGTGTTCAGCGGTCTCTATCCCATTCAGGGCGACCACTATGAACCGCTCCGTGACGCGTTGAAAAAACTCCGTCTGAACGACTCTTCCTTCACTTACGAGCCGGAAACCTCCGCAGCGCTGGGTTTCGGCTTTCGGTGCGGATTCCTCGGACTCCTGCACATGGAGATCATCCGCGAGCGCCTGGAGCGGGAATACCATGTAGAATTATTGACCACGGCGCCAACCGTAATCTACCGGCTGATTCATGAAAACGGCGAAGAGGAAATGATCGATAATCCAGTGAATCTGATCAAACAAACTCGGGCCGACCGCATAGAAGAACCTTATGTTTTAGGCACCATCATCGTTCCCGAGGAATATGTGGGCACCATCATGTCATTAACGCGCGACCGCCGCGGCATTCAAACCAAGATGGAATACCTGACGACCAAAACCGTCCTCCTCCAATACCATTTGCCGTTCAGCGAAATTGTTCTCGATTTTTACGATCAGCTCAAATCCTCGACCAAGGGATATGCCTCGTTCGATTACGATTTTTTAGATTTCCGGGAATCAAATCTGGTAAAGTTGGACATCCTGTTCAACGGGGAACTGGTGGACGCACTTTCGATGATCGTCCACAAGGACAAGGCATATAACCGGGGACGGGAACTGGTCAAACGGCTGAAAGAGCAAATCCCCCGACAAATGTTTGAGGTGGCTATCCAGGCCTCGGTCGGCGGAAAAGTTATCGCCAAAGAATCCGTCAAAGCCCTGCGTAAAAACGTCCTGGCCAAATGCTACGGCGGCGATATTACCCGCAAAAGAAAATTGCTGGAAAAACAAAAAGCGGGCAAAAAGAAAATGAAACAAATCGGAAAAGTTGAGATTCCGCAGGAAGCATTTCTGGCGGTACTGAGGACGGATGTCAAATAAACCAGAAATCACCAAAGATACTCCCGAGGGCTTAAGGACCGACAAACCTCAAAAATCCGTCATCCGGGAATATTCCGAAGCGCTGATCATAGCGCTGGTCCTGGCCCTGATCATTCGAACCTTCATCGTCCAGGCATTCAAAATCCCGTCGGGGTCCATGGAGCCGACTCTGCTGATAGGGGACCACCTTCTGGTATCCAAATTCAGCTACAGCATGCACGTTCCCAATGAAATCCCCTTCACCAGCATTCAATTATTTCCGGATATTCATTTTTTCTCAAGAGTTCCCAAGCGCGGAGATATTGTCGTATTTAAATTTCCGGAAGATGAGTCGAAAGATTTTATCAAGCGGGTGGTCGGGCTGCCGGGGGAAACCATTCAGGTGATCCAGCAGAGGGTGTATATCAACGACAAATTGCTGAAAGAACCCTATGCGCACCATTCGCAACCCCCATCTCTGGATACCGGAAATCGCGACAACATGCCCCCCCTGCGCATCCCGGAGGGCCATATTTTTGTTATGGGGGATAACCGGGAAAACAGTCACGACAGCCGTATGTGGGGAGTTCTGGACCTCAGCAAATTGCGCGGAAAGGCACAATGGATTTACTGGTCCTGGGACAGTCAGGATACAGGGGTGCGCACCGAACGGCTGGGTAGCTCCGTGTATCGATAACCCCTTTATTTAAATCTTTATAGACATTATGAACGAAACATCTTCTCCGGAAAGAATCCAAAAACTGAAGGCCCTGCTGGACCGGTGTGAAGGCATCATTCTCGATTTCGACGGTTTGATTGCCGATTCAGAGCCGTTTCATTACCGCGCCTACAACGAGGTGTTCGAACAATATGGCCACTCGATCGATCCCGAGGAATACTGGGTGGAATTCACGTCAAAGGGCAAGGGTATTCAGGGTGAAGTGGAACGATACGATTTGAAGCTCGATGTGAAGCCTGAGGAGATGCGTCAACAGAAATTTGAAATCTATTCCCGGTTTTGTCAGAACGGCGATATCAAACTGTTTCCCGAAGCCAAACAGTTCATCCAGAATATCAATGGCAGATACAAAGTAGCCATCGCTTCCGGATCATGGGCTCACGACATACGCGCTATCCTCAAAAACGAAAATGCGGATTCGTTGATTCAAACGGTTTTGGGCAAAAACCCGCCCCGGCCGGAAAAACCCTTTCCGGATATCTTCCTGGAAGCCGCCCAGGAACTGGGTCTGGCCCCGGAAAAATGCATGGTGGTGGAAGACGCGTTGAAAGGACTCACCGCCGCTCACAAAGCGGGTATGGCCTGCGTCATTGTTAAAAATCGCCTGAATCAGAATATCGATTTTTCAGACGCTGATGTGATTCTGGACAACCTCTCGGAGTTCCTCACCCTACTCACCAGGCGGTAACCCGTTTACGGCAAAAAAAAACGCGGGCCAAAAGGCCCGCGAATCTTAATACCTGGTCAAACTACATTCTCTTATCGTAAGTTTCCTTGATACCAATTTTTTCCAGTTGTTCATCAGTCATTCCGCCGTCCGGGGCAGAGCTGGCAGTTGAACCGCCGCCACTGGAGGAGCCACCCGTCGTTTCACAACCGACGAGGATCAGAATAACGAATACCGCCAAAATTCTGCACAAAATGTTCATATCCTTCTCCCTGTTTGATTTATTTTACTTTACAAATACAACTACGGAATCGGTAACTGCGGGATCATAAGGGATGTGATTGCCCCGGGCAAACAAAGCCTTGATGGTATGCATCTTTCCCGCTGATAATTCAATGGATTTACAGGTGGATCCATCACCCATATGGATATGCTGATCATCCTTGGGTACCGGCTGACTGAGATCGGGCAAATCCGCATTGATGATCAGGTGGTGATGCCCTTTCCCTTCGTTGACGCCGTTTTTGGCGGGCTCAACTACATACCCTTTGGTTTCCAGACATACTTCGACGGGACTGGTCACATCGGCCATCGGCGCCGGTTTCGTGATGGTTACTCCTGCTTGGCTGGATTTCACTGCTTCGCTTCCAGAGCCCTCAGCTTTTTGCGAATCAGAACCGTTTCCTCCACCCTGGGAGGCACATCCTACCAGCAAAACCATCAAAAAAACAGACCCACATCGCACCAAAAAATTCATATATACACCTTTTTGATAGGGTTTGAAATCAAAGAATACAAAATCCCTTACTTGAGGGAACCCAAAAACCGCGTAATACTTCTCATATTAATAAATCATTTAATGATACATCTAAAGTTAATCTATTATAAACAAATTTTTAACATAATCAACTGATGGTTACAAAAATTCACCATATTCAGCCCCCCCTACCTATACAGCAGGTAAAAACAACATAAACGATTTCATTAATTTACACCTTATCAGCTATTGATTCCTGATATAATTGGCCCCGGGGGGTTAAACATGGGAGTCTCTTGATATTTTGCTCAAGAGAAGCCCACTTACGACTACAAAAGGTACGCCATGGTTCCAAAAAGTCTAACCGGCCTGACCCTGGTGGCAGGAATTATGGCGGCCCTCGGTTTCCTTTTGCAGACCCCCTCTATCGGCAAAGAACCCAGCCCACAACCATGGGTTTATCTGGAGCCGGGTTTGGAATTTGGCACTTTTACCCCTGCCCAAAAATCCTCGATTGGCGATAACCAGATTCGAATATTAAAGATCGACCCTAAAAGATTCCAACTCCGGCTGTTAAATGCCTCAGCTTCTCCCGGAGCCAAACGCCTGACTGCCAAAGAGTGGGCCCACAAGCACGGGATGGTCGCCGCAATCAACGCCAGTATGTACCAGGCCGACAACCTCACCAGTGTTTCCCTGATGCAAACTTTCGGACATGTCAACAACAACTGGTTTTCCAAAGACAGGGCCGTTCTGGCGTTCGATCCCAAAAAAAAGTCTCTCCCGCCCGCTCAAATTCTCGACCGGGACTGCCAGAATGTCGATCATCTGCGAACGCTGTATCATACTTTGATTCAAAGTATCCGCATGGTCTCGTGCGATGGGAAAAACGTCTGGGAACAGCAGAACAAAAAGTGGAGTACTGCCGCCATTGGAATGAATGATTCGGGCCACATCCTGTTCATCCACGTCCGCTCCCCGTTCAGCACACATGACCTGATCAATCATCTCCTTACCCTTCCTGTCAAACTCAAGCGGGCCATGTATGTGGAAGGGGGTTCAGAGGCCCAGATGTACATTCACTCGGGAAAAAAAGAGATGGAATTCGTGGGCAGTTTTTCGAGCGGCTCGAACGAAACGGATGCCAATACGCTGGCCTGGCCGATCCCGAATGTTGTGGGAATCACCCGCAGGCCTCCACCTAAAAAGTAGAGAGAATCAATTGCCTGGGCCCAAACCATCCAAAACTACCTGCCGGCCACGCATCCGTATAAAAACCGGGGCCGAAATTGCGCTGGGACCAGGCAAAGTGGACCTGCTGGAGGCCATCGAACGCACCGGGTCCATTTCTGCCGGAGCACGGGAACTGGGTCTCAGCTACCGTCGGGCCTGGGACCTGGTCGATACCATGAACCATTGTTTTAAACATCCGCTGGTGGCACGCATCAAAGGCGGGAAAGGCGGAGGGGGCGCACAGCTGACCGATGAAGGCCGCGAAATGCTGGACCTTTACCGCAAGATGGAAATTAAAGCTCTCAAAGCTATCGACCCCGAATGGAAATCCGTTCAAAAATCACTTAAATCCCCTCCTGGCAAATAAACCCCAATCAAGGAAGCAAACTGTTTTAAGAAACTTTCTGCGCGAGGATATCGAAGCCGAGAAATTTAATGGGCAGGTCATCGCCGGGGTAATGGCTGTAAGCATCGGTTTCATCGTGGTATTCGTGAAAATCGAAATTGCGGACGGCAAAGCCCTGTTCGCGAATGTCATCCACCAGATTGTGACAGAACCGGTCTTCGATCTTCACCAACGTTTCCAGATACCCCGGCATCAATTTGTTGCGGTATTGAAGATCTTCCGAATCCTTCAAAATCCGATTTTCCAGATCAGTGTCAATAACCGACAATTGTCCCCCGGGAATCAACTGACTCTGCGCCCAGCTCAGAAACCGCTTACGATCCTCTCTGGGTAAATGATGCAGGAACTTGCTCACGTGTATCGTCCCAAATTTATACGAGGCTCCCGGGCTTTCGGGAAATTCCGCCTTGAGGATTTCCACATTCTTCCTTCCCAGCAGGTTCTTGAAATGAGTAAGCCCCTCCACTATAAACGGCATGCTATCGGCCAACACCAGCAGGGGATGGGATGCCGGCCAGTCGTGGATGAGGCTGAACCCCGTCAATCCCGTGGCCACATCCAGCACCGGTGCGGTGCCTGGAGGAATCTGATCCTTGAGGGGGTCCTCCCACGGAAAGTTTTTAGTCAGCGCCATATAATAGGAATACCCCTCCGCCAGCAAGCGCACTACCACCGCGTCCTCGCGTAAATCGTTTTGGCTTTGAAGCGTCTCTGCCAGTTCGCGAAACAACACTTCCATATCCGGGCCGAGTTCTTCAATCCTTGCCGCAGGCCGAGGCGGATCGGTATCGGCGTTGCGGTTCAGTTTGATATGATCCCTATTCAGAAACACCATTGGACGCTCGTGCTGAACGTATATCCGATCCGCAAGATCGATCATCAGTTCCGGATACGCATAGCGGAGAAGAAGGTTGAACGCATCCTGGTGACGCTGTCCCGCCTCGCCCGGCGCAAATCCGAAGCGGGTATTCAAATGCTCGAACAACTCCCGCAAGCGCACACCCATTTCCGGAGAGGAAGACCGGTCCAGCCCCTGCCAGGCGCGGCCGACCTTTGTCAGAAGGGGAAGACGTTCTTTATCATTTGTAAAAACGGAAGAGTTCATTTTTTAGGAGGATAGCTCACAAAAGAGGCCCGGTAATATTTTCAACAGCCTTAAGAATTTCTCCATTATCAATGAGACCGGCAACGGTTGCAATATCCGGGGCCAACTCCCGGTCCTGCTTCATATGTTTGACGTGGCGGCGAATCACTTTGTAAGCGGCGAGAGACCCCTTCCCCGGTTTCAGGTTGGTGAATAAATCCAATGCCTGCGCCGCGCACAACAATTCAATGGCGGCCACCTGTTTCACATTCTCCAGCACCTGACCTGCTTTGCGCGCGGCAATCGTCCCCATACTGACATGATCCTCTTTGTTCGCTGAAGTCGGAATGGAATCCACCGATGCCGGATGCGCCAGCACCTTGTTTTCAGACACCAGGGCGGCGGCGGTGTATTGGGCAATCATGAATCCGGAATTCACTCCGCCTTCCTCGATTAAGAACGACGGCAGTCCGCTCAGATTGGGATTCACCATCCGTTCCACGCGCCTTTCCGAAATACCGGCAAATTCCGCCAGCGCAATGGCCAGAAAATCCATTACCAGAGCCACCGGCTGTCCGTGAAAGTTACCGCCGGACATGACCTGGCCGTTGGGAAATACCAGGGGGTTTTCGGTGGCGGAATTCATTTCAATTTCAACCACGCGTTTGACATGCGCCAGGGTATCCCGGCCGGCGCCATGTACCTGCGGAACGCAACGCAGGGAATAGGCATCCTGCACCCGCCCGCAATCCTTGTGCGAGGAAATGATTTCACTGCCGTCGGTGATGCATCGCATGTTGGCGGCGGAATCGATCTGACCGGGGTGAGGCCGCAAACGGTGAATCCGTTTATGAAACTGCTTGTTACTTCCCAATAAAACTTCAAGACTCATCGAAGCGGCGATATCAAACACCTTTGCCAATTGGATGGCCTTATGCAAGGTGATTGCGCCGGTGGCCGTCATCACCTGGGTGCCGTTGATGAGAGCCAGCCCTTCCCCTTCCGCCAATTCGACGGGGGCGATGCCGGCGCGTTTGAGCGCCTGCGCTCCCGAAACGGTCCGCCCCTGGTAACGCGCCTTTCCCCGACCGATCAATACCAGCGACAAATGCGCCAAAGGGGCCAAATCTCCGCTGGCGCCGACCGACCCCTGTTCCGGAACTACGGGTATGACTTTTTTATTGAATAGTTTCAGCAGAGTGTCCAGAACTTTGGGACTCAGGCCGGAATGTCCTTTGGCTTTGCTGTTGATCATCAGCAATAAAACACAGCGCACGATTTCATCCGCAAAAGGCTTTCCCACGCCGGCGGCGTGGCTCATGAGAATATTTTTTTGAAGCCGCTTTCCCTGGGCGCGGGATATGGTCACCTCACTGAACGCTCCGAATCCTGTGGTCACACCATAGATAACTTTTTTATCACGAACTGCAGAATCGATATGCCCCCTCGCCGCTTTAACCCTTTCTTTGGCTTCCGGCGACAATTTAACGGATGCCCCGCTGCGCAATGCGGATACGGCATCTTCCAGCGTTAGATGATCGCCATTCAAAACAAGAGGTTTCATAGCGATGACTCCCTGTCATTATTCAGTCTCATGGCCAGTCCCAAATAATTCGTCCGAATAGATAAAACCCGATGACCGTGGTCGGCAATACATATGGAACCATCGGATGAGCAATACCTGCAATCAAAGTGTACGAGGAAAATAAAATCCGCCCGGCATAAATAGCCGCCAAAAACAGGACCAGTTTCCTGGACCCGCTGTAAACAAATCTGGCCAGCGCCACGACAAAAATGATCAGGAATAACATATACCCGATTGTTTGAAAGGTGATATTGAAGGAAGGCACTTTCAAATAAGCTAAAAGCAGGTACACTCCATTCAAGACCACAAAACCAATGGCGCCCTGACGGTATTTTTTATAATCGGGGGTTAAGATTCTGGGTTCCGGCATGATGAACTCAAAGAGGCGTTAAGGGTAGCCGGGCTATCAATCTGGGATGTTTCCCCCCAAACCGATTGCAGTTTGCAGGGGGGTATGATAGCTTTCGTTCTTTAATAATCACCCTTGCCCACAAAATCATGGTATCTGTCCAGGAACAAATTCAGATTATCAAGCGCGGCACGTCTGAGATTATAGACGAAAAAGAACTGACCCGCGCTTTGGAGAAGTCCATTAAATCAGGCAAGCCCCTTAGAGTCAAGGCCGGCTTCGACCCTACGGCTCCTGACCTGCATCTGGGTCACACGGTGCTTCTGCAGAAAATGAAACAGTTCCAGGATCTGGGACATGAGGTGGTGTTTCTGATTGGGGATTTTACCGGGATGATCGGCGACCCGACCGGCAAATCTGAAACCCGCAAAAGCCTGACGCCGGAGGAAGTCAAACAGAACTCCAAAACTTATCTCCAGCAGGTCTATAAAATCCTCGATAAAGATAAAACTACCATAATGTTCAACAGCGAGTGGATGAATAAGTTCTCTTCAACCGACATGATCAACCTGGCCGCGCGCTACACCGTGGCCCGCATGATCGAACGCGACGATTTCCAGAAGCGACTGGCCAACAATCAGCCGGTCTCCATTCACGAGCTGTTATACCCGTTGATTCAGGGATACGATTCGGTGGCCATGAAATCGGACATTGAATTGGGAGGAACGGATCAGAAATTCAATCTGCTGGTGGGCAGAGACCTGCAACGCGCCTACCAGATGGAACCTCAGAATATCATCACAATGCCCCTTCTGGAGGGAACAGACGGCATTCAGAAAATGAGTAAAAGCCTCGGCAACAGTATCGGCGTCATGGATCCTCCGGGAGAGATGTTCGGGAAAATCATGTCAATTTCCGACGACCTCATGTGGCGTTACTTTGAGTTGCTGAGCGACCTCCCGGCAGACGAGTTGCAAACCCTTCGCAAAAAAGCGGCGGCCGGAGAAATGAATCCCAAGCACATCAAAGTTCAACTCGGCAAGGAACTGGTAGCCCGCTACCACTCAGAAGAAGCGGCGGACCTGGCGGCCCGGGAATTTGAAAACGTGTTTAAGGATAAAAATCTGCCGACCCAAATTCCCACCTTAAAAACCTGGGGAGCGGAACCGCGCTGGATCGGGAAAGTCCTGGCCGATTCCAAAGTCTGTCCCAGCACCTCGGACGCCAAACGCATGATCAAACAGGGCGCTGTTTCGGTGGACGGGGAAAAGGTCACCGATGAAAACCTGAACCTTGAAGGCGAACAGGAATATCTGATCAAGGTGGGAAAAAAACGTTTCCTGAAAATTACGACCTGAAATCTCAGCGTTTGCTTCGAATTTTGTGGCCCGGAATAATCGGCTCCGAGGCATTCAAGATAACTCCGGTCGCTGAGTCTTCCTGAATGGAAATTACGGTGATCTCGCCGATAACTTCAGGATTAATATCATCTTCGTCTTCATCAATCGTCAGGGGAAACGCATAAATCTCGAAACGATCTCCAATTTCCACCCCTTCGTCTTCTCCCTGATCTAGGAATACCACATCATTCATGGTAAACATAAGGTTGTTGCCCCGGTTGGCGAGAATATGCCCCTTGATGTCTTTTTTCGGAGGAATATAATTGGCGGCAATCATGGGAGGACGCCGCTCGGGATGGGGAACAATCAGGTCGTCCACTTTGATTGGATTAAAAGCCTGCTCCACAATGGCTCGGGAGGTAATCGACGATGTTTGAATCACCCGGATCACGCCTTTAACTAATATTTGATTGCCTACAATATCGTGCCGCAAGGCAAATGTATCTTGATAATATTCGCCCCGGTATTCACCATCCAGCAAATCAATTTCTCTTTCAAAGGTAATGAAAAATGTTTTTAAAGGATGGCGGACTTCATGGTACTGGGAAAATACAATAAAACGATCGCCAACCTTAACATCATCTTCCTGGCCGATATCGATGTAAAGAACGTCCGGAAAAGTCATGGAATCGTGTGAAATCAGCCCTCCCAAAGATCTCGTGGCCCGGTTACCCAAAATACTTCCAACGGGTTCCATTTCTTCACCTACATATCCTGCGGTAAAAAACTTCTCATAGGGAACCAGGGTTTTGGCATCGTCGCCCAAATCTCCGGAAGTGGAAAGTAACTTTTTGCCTTTAACACCTTCCGTTCTTTCAAGTCTCTTTTTCCCCTCTTCTGAATCCATAAAAGCGCGCTCTTCATCTTCCTCTCCCAAGGTTCCCTTTCCTGTGTCAAGGGTTTCCAGCCCGGGAACATTTTGCGCTACCTGGTATATTTTTTCAGGCGCTTCCGCATAAACGGAGCTCACGGACAGCATCATGCCTGCTAAAATCGATAAATTGAGTCCAAAGGTTGCTTTCCACCGAGCCATAACCGACTCCTCCTTCAAATTAAGGGGCTACGCGAAAAATTCGCTTATGCCCTTCTTTTTTAAGCCATTAGGGATAGATTCATAATAGCAAATATACATAAGATGTAAATAGAAAAATTTGCGGAACTGACTGAAAACTAATTCCGTAGCCTGATCGGAATGAAAAACGGGCCCCATTCCTCTCCCACTCCCAATTCGATTTAAAAACTTCCCTTGACAACCAACATGCCGGATGAAATAATCGATACTGATTTCCTGCAACATTTCTCAAAAAATAATAAACTCTTTTAAATTCAATCAGTTATAGCTGATTGAGGTCTGGAAGTTTGTATGAAAAGAACGTTTCAACCCAAAAACACACGACGAAAAAGGACCCACGGGTTCCGCGCCCGTAGCGCCTCCGTGGGGGGACGCCGGGTATTAGCCAACCGCCGACGCAAGGGACGTAAACGTCTGACGGTTTAAGCCATGGCGGATCAGTCGTTTGCCAAGAATGAACGGTTGCTGGCCCGCTCCGAATTCAAACAAGTTCTGGACCGGGGCCGAAAAGAAACAGTGGATCGAACCTGTACCCTGTTTTTCCTTCCCAACCATTTGGACCGGAAGCGATTGGGAATTATCGCTTCGAAAAAAATCGGCAATGCGGTGAACCGCAACCGGGCCAAACGGAAAATCCGGGAAGTCTTCCGGCGTCATAAACACTTGGGAGAACGGGGCATGGATATCGTAGTGATCTCCGCCAGAAAACTGGTTAACCTGCCTTACGACGTCCTTGAACGGAAATTGACTAAAACACTTCGGGCCGCTCTATAAAACAGAAAAGCTGTCATAACTTCCTGCCTTTTGAATAATTCAAAACATGTTGAACCGGATGTTTAAATCAGTGATTCGTTTTTATCAGGCATGGATTTCACCTTTGTTTCTGCCCGCGTGCCGATTTCATCCGTCCTGCTCGGAGTATTCCTGTCAGGCGCTGGAGCAATTTTCATTATTCAAGGCTTCCCGGCTGATTCTCACTCGTCTGCTCAAATGCCACCCCTGGCACGAAGGGGGACACGATCCGCTCAAATAAACACAGGAGAATAAACGTTGGAAAATAGAGCGTTGATCGCTTTCGGGCTTTCGTTAATGGTTTTCATTATATGGGCCATGTTTCTGGGTCAATTTGCGCCTCCGCCCCAGGAACAAACCGCTGAAGTCGCCCTGCAGGAACAAGCTCAGAAGACGGCTCCCCTGCCCGGAACGCCCGAGCTTCCAACTCTTCCGTCCCTGCCGACGCCATCCGGCGAAACCAGCCAGCCCGCGACCGGAACGGAAACTCAGTCTGCACAACCCACTCCTCCGGCTCCACAAATACATGAAGAAATTCTGGTGACTGTCACCAAAGGCCAGATGGAGATGATTTTCTCCAGCCGCGGAGGTGTGCTCAAGCACGTCAAAATGCATCAATACACCAACCTCGCAGGCGATGGCCCCATAGACCTGATCCCGCAGGTTGCCGGCGCCAAATCTCCGCTGACTCTGGAAACGGGAAACGCCGCGGTCGACCAGGTACTGGCGAACGGACATTTTGAACCATCGACTCAATCCATTGATATCAGCGAATCCAGCCCCTCGGCTAATCTGGTGCTTCATTTAAAACACCCCTCCGGCTTCGAGGTAAAGCGAACCTTTCATTTTGAGTGGGCCAAAGCACTGATCTCGGTAGATACCGATATTCAGGCCCCCAACATGACGACGGACAATCTCCAGTACTCGGTTTTCTGGGGACCCGGCCTCGGCGGACAGGTGGATATAAAAGCGGATTTCATTTCATTTGCCGGACCCACCACGTTCGTCAATAACGAGCGCGAGGAAACCAATGTCGATGAAATGGATAAAATCCTCGACTTCCGCGGAGAGGTTTTATGGACCGCGTTCCAGAACAAATATTTCGCTGCGGCGCTGATTCCCGATAAAGGCTTCAAGTCGTCCGCACGCGTCGTCAAAAAAGATTCCGATCAGGTATACGTCGGCCTCAATCTCGAGTCGGTGCAATCATCCGCATCCGCCACGCATCTCCTTTACATCGGTACCAAAAATCTGGAAACACTGGAGAACTCGGGTTACAAACTGTTCCGCCTGATCGACTACGGCTGGCTGGGTAACAAGTTCGCCTTCCTGGTGAAGCCGATCCTCAAAGCTCTCGGCTTTTTCTATGGAATTCTCGGCAACTACGGCTGGTCCATTATCGGACTCACCCTCGTCATCAAAATGATTCTGTTTCCGCTGACGCACAAAAGCTTCAAGTCCATGAAGGGGATGCAGAAAATCGCGCCCTACATCAAGGTCATCCAGGAACGGCACAAGGGCGACCGGCAGAAGATCAACGAGGAAATGCTCGGCCTCTACAAAAAATACAAGGTCAACCCGCTCGGCGGCTGTCTGCCCATGCTCCTGCAGATTCCGGTTTTCATCTCTCTGTACCACGCGCTGTTCTTCTCCATCGAACTGCGCGGCGCACCGTTCATGCTGTGGATACATGATCTTTCGGCGCAGGATCCGTACTACGTCACCCCGGTGCTGATGGGGCTGACCATGTTCCTGCAACAGAAAATGACGCCCTCCACCGCCGACCCGGTGCAACAGAAGATTTTCATGTTCATGCCCATCCTCTTCACCTTTCTGTTCGTCACCTTCCCCGCCGGACTGGTCATCTACTGGACCGTCAACAACCTGTTGACCATCGCCCAACAATATTATATCTACCATGTAGCTAAAGATTAGCCCTCTAGCGAGGGAGGCAACTGGCTGACGGTTGCCTGCATGCGATGATCGTGGAGCGCAATTGAAAAACAGAGTCCAGAGTGAGGCTGGACCCAAATTGCCTCCAGCGCTAGCCGGTGTCATCCTGAGCGCTAATGAAGAATCTGTGTTTCCTATATTCCTCCTCCCCTTACCAAGGGGAGGACTGAGGTGGGGTTATTGATAACCTCCCCTGTATCCCCTCCTTCGCAAGGAGGGGAGCATTAAGGTTATCTCTCAATATGAATTAACGGAATATTCCACAATGAACGACACAATTGCCGCCATCGCCACACCCGTTGGGGAAGGCGGCATCCACATCATCCGCATCAGCGGAGAAGAAGCCCTGGCCATCGCCACGGGTATGTTCCAGCCACAGGGCGGGGCAAAGGCCGCCGATCTCGAACCACAACGGGTGCATTACGGAATGCTGATCGACCCCACTGACAAACAGCCGGTCGATGAAGTTCTGCTCCTCTGCTTCCGCGCGCCACACAGTTTTACCGGCGAGGACGTGATCGAAATCCAATGTCATGGCGGCGCCTACGTCTCCTCAAAAATTTTGCAACTGGTGCTCGACCAGGGCGCGCGCCCGGCGGAGCCCGGCGAGTTCACCCGCCGCGCGTTCACCAACGGACGGCTCGACCTGTCGCAGGCGGAAGCGGTGGCCGACGTCATCCACGCCGCATCGGATAAGGCGCTCACTTCCGCACTCGCGCAACTCAAGGGACAACTCTCGGACAAACTCAACACGCTGTACAATGAGCTCCTGCAGGTGCTCGGCCAACTGGAAGCGGCCATCGACTTCCCGGAAGAGGGTCTGGAGTTCGTCCAGAAACAACAACTCGAGCAACGCATCCAGGGCACCAGCGATCAAATCAAAAGACTGGTCGACTCCTACCGCCAGGGCAAAATTTACCGCGAGGGCTTAAAAGTCGCGCTGGTCGGAAAACCCAACGTCGGAAAATCATCCCTGCTCAACGCGCTTTTACAGGAAGACCGCGCCATCGTCACCCCCCACCCCGGCACCACGCGCGATACGCTGGAGGAACGCGTGCGCATCAAGGACATCCACATCACCATTGTCGATACCGCAGGACTCCGCCATCAGCCGGGCGAGATCGAAGAGATGGGCATCGAGCGCACCCGCCACGCGCTGGCGCAGGCGGACCTCGCGCTGGTGATTTTCGACGCATCGCACGCGCTCGATACCAACGACGCCCTGCTCATCAAGGAAGTGGCGGATAAAAAGAAACTCGTCCTGCTCAACAAAAGCGACCTGCCGACCGCAATCGACCCCAACGCTCTGCTCAAACAGTTGAAGAGGGATTCGGCCATTCGTTTGTCGGCGACTACCGGAGAAGGCCTGAATGAATTGAAAGACGCGCTGTATCAATCCGCACTGGGAGGCAGGATAGCAGGCGAGGCGGTGGTCATCACCCGCGAACGCCACAGACAGGCGCTGGCCGAGGCACAGTCCGCCCTCACCCGCGTGTCGCAATCCCTGCAGGAAGACCGGTCCGAAGACCTGGTAGCGGTCGACCTCAACATCGCCCTCGAGCACCTCGGCGGCATCCTCGGCAAAACCTTCGTCGACGACCTCCTCGACCAGATCTTCAACGACTTCTGTATCGGCAAATAAATGCGCCCCTCTTTTTAAAGAGGGGTTGGGGTGATTTAGCCCGCTGGCAACTTGCGGTACGCTGGCGCGGGCCGCTGGACCCAAAATTACCTGCGGCGGTTCGCCGCTCCCCCTCCTTCCAAAGGAGGGGCTGGGGGTGGTTGATGAAACCTTCCTTATTTTGACAGGATCACAGGATTCATTAACCACAGATAAACACGGATGAAATCAGTGTCTGTCATCCTGAACGAAGTGAAGGATCTAGGTATTGAGGGTTTCCCCTTCTCCCTTTCTCTGTTCCCCGTCGTTATCGGTCCTGACCCTGTCGAAGGGATCACAGATAAACATAAAGGAAATCACGGCAGGCGGTAGGAGATGCCCGCCGCGATAAACAGATCCTGCGCGGCATCGTTCAGGCCGATACCGGCGGAAAGATCGACCTGCACCGTCGGCAGAACGCGCCAGGCAAATCCCGCATCGAACCCGTGCCGGTCCTCGGTGGGCGAACCGGCAACCCCGTCCTCCAGCGGCAGGGCCCCGAAGAACTCCACAAACGCGTCCACCTGCGGAGTCACCCCATAGCCCAGCAGAGCTGTATAAATGAAATCCGCGTCCGTGTCCTTCCCGCCGGTGGCGGTGGCAGAGGTCTTCCAGGTCACGCCCAGGTTGGAGCCGAAACTGAATCCCTCCGGCAGGGTGTATTGAAAGAGAAAACGGAAAAAGGGATCGCTCCGCCCGGACGAAAGGCCGTCTTTACCGAAAGGCAGGGTCGTCCCGGCCAGCAGGGTGGTTTCGGGAAGCCCGCCGGCCTCTTCCCATAAATAAACTTTGGCGCTCGCCTGCCCGTCGCCCGCGCCGTGGACCGTCGGGTCCGGATCGGTTTGGACCGACAGATACCCGTCCCAGCCCAGCCTCAGCTCCAGCCGGTCCATCACCCCGTAACGCAGAAACAGGTTGGGCCCGGCATGGCTTTCCGTGGTCGCGCCGGCGGAGTCGTCCTCCGCCCAGGTGTACCCCGCTTCCGCCTGCAGGTATCCCGGCGGCACCAGAGTGCTGGCATCCGATTGCGAAGGCCGGTCGGTGGTGAACGGCGGCAACTCCTGGGCCCCCGCTCCCTCTGCAAACCCGAACGGGACGGCCAGCAGAAGGCCGGTCAGTATCTGGAAAAAGAAAAAACGTATCGAAGTCATTCCAGGGATTATACACTTTCAAAAGAACCGGGGCGACTTGGCTCCCCCTTTGTGGAGCCTGTCGAAGGAATTGATTTTGGAAGGTGCATTATGTAGTCAAGAAGAGGGCCTGTTGCCCAAAGGATTAGATGGCCCTGTTGTTTTGCATGGATTATAATTTCTGAAGTTGTTGATCCTGTTCCTTTAAGTTCCATTTCTTTCGGGAGTCCTTCCC
>JAOUPX010000045.1 GCA_029879645.1 Nitrospinota bacterium | reverse complement strand
GATTTATCCCATCAACCGCTTCGGGTCGGAGGAGCAAAAGGACAAATGGCTTCCCGGGCTGGTCAGCGGTGACAAGGTCGGGTGCTTTGGGTTGACCGAACCCGACTACGGGTCCGATCCCGCCGGTATGAAAACCACCGCCGTCAAGGACGGCCATGAATACGTCCTGAACGGGTCCAAGATGTGGATTACCAATTCCGACATTGCCGACTATGTCCTCATCTGGGCTTATCTGGATGGCGTGGCGCGGGCGTTTGTGGTGGAGGCGGGGACGCCGGGCATGCTCCTGCAACCCATCCATCACAAGTTTTCGATGCGCGCATCCGATACCGGCGAGATTCATCTGAACGACTGCCGGATTCCGGAGGATCATATGTTACCCGGAGCCGAGGGCATGACCGCCGCATATTCCTGCCTCAACCAGGCGCGCTACAGCATTGCCTGGGGCGTTCTGGGTGCGGCCATCGCCTGTTACAACGAAGCGCTGGAGTATTCAAAGACGCGCATCATGTTCGACAAACCCATCGGATCGTTCCAACTGGTGCAGGAAAAACTGGCCGATATGCTGACCGACATCACCGCCGGTCAACTGCTGTGCCTGCAGTTGGGGCGGTTGATGGAGAAGGATCAACACGACTACACCCAGATTTCCCTGGCGAAACGCAACAACGTGCGCGTGGCGCTGGATGTGGCGCGTAAGGCGCGGGATATCCTGGGCGCGTCCGGTATCAGTGTCGAGTACCAGACGATGCGGCACATGCTGAACCTGGAGAGTGTCTTTACTTATGAAGGCACCGACTCCATCCACACGCTGATTCTCGGGAAGAAGGTTACCGGGCTGGATGCAGTCAGTTGAACAAGGAAATCGGGATTCCTCGGGAGGTTGTCATGGAAATCATCAAGGTGGGAATTGTCGGTGCGGGTACCATGGGGGCGGGGATCGCCCAGCGGTGCGCCATGCACGGTTATATGGTGGTTCTGGTGGATACGAATCCGGAAACCCTGGACGCGGCGGAAGCGCATATTCAAAAGTCCCTGGACAGGTTCATCGAGAAGGGAACGCTTTCGCCCGAAGGCAGGCTGGACGCCCTGGCCAAGATTCATCGCTCGACAGAGTTAAAGCAGATTTCCGATTGCGATCTGGTCATTGAAGCGGTTCCGGAAAAGCTGGAAGTGAAGAGGGAAATTTTTTCCGAGTTGGACTGGATGTGTCCACCGGAGACGATTCTGGCCAGCAACACGTCTTCGTTTTCGATTACCCGGCTGGCACTGTCCACCCGCCATCCGGAGCGCGTGCTGGGACTTCACTTCATGAACCCGGCGCCGCTGATCGATTTCGTGGAACTGGTTCGGGGAAAAGAGACTTCGGAAGAAGTGGCGGAAAAAGGAAAACAATTCGCCCGGTCACTGGCCTGTGAGGTCATCGAGTCCAAAGACGCGCCGGGCTTTATCATCAACCGCGTATTGATGCCGATGGTCAACGAAGCGATTTATGCCCTTGAGGCGGGAGTGGCTTCCGTTGAGGATATCGATAGGGCAATGGTACAGGGCACCCATCAACCGGTCGGGCCGCTGGCGCTGGCGGACCGCATAGGTCTCGATGTGGTGCTGTCGATCCTCAACACCCTGCATCAAGAGTTGGCCGACGAGCGGTTCCGCCCCTGCGCCTTGCTGGCCGAATACGTCCACCAGGGCCGCCTCGGCCGCAAATCCGGTAAAGGGTTTTATGATTATGAAAAGATAAGCCCTACAAAGGTTTAGTTTTCCGTCTTCCATCTCAACACCGGTTTTCTTGCGGCGCGGGCTTCGTCGGGGCGGGAGACTTTGGATAAGTAGGGCGCGTCGGAAAAATTCTGCGGGTTCTGCTCGGCCTCTTTGGCGATATCCTGCATGGCTTCGATAAACTGGTCGAGGGTTTCCTTCGACTCCGATTCAGTCGGCTCGACCATCAACGCGCCTTTGACGATCAATGGAAAGTAAACGGTCGGCGGATGGAATCCGTAGTCGATCAGCATCTTGGCAATGTCTAAAGTTTTAACGCCGTGCTTGAGTTGGTCCTTATCGTTGAACACGCATTCATGCAGGCTGGGACCGGGATAGGGCAGGTGGTAATCGCCTTTCAGCTTCGCCTTGATGTAGTTGGCGTTCAGCACCGCCGATTCGCAGGCCTCGCGGATGCCGTCGGGTCCGAGCGTCCGGATATAGGTGTAGGCCCGCACCAGCACGCCGAAGTTGCCGTAAAAGGTTCTCACCTTGCCGATGCTTTGGGGTTTATCGTAATTGCAGATGTATTTATCTCCCGCCTGTTCGATGTGCGGTACCGGCAGAAAGGGCGCCAGGAAATCCTTGACGCCGACCGGACCCGCCCCCGGTCCGCCGCCGCCGTGCGGCGTTGAAAAGGTTTTGTGCAGGTTGAAGTGCAGGACGTCCACCCCGGTATCGCCCACCTTGCAGACTCCCGTGAGCGCGTTGAGGTTGGCTCCGTCGCAATACACCAGTCCCCCCTTGGAATGGACGATCTCGGTGATCTCCAGAATATTTTTTTCAAACATGCCGAGCGTGTTGGGATTGGTCAGCATGATGGCGGCGGTGTCCTCGTCCATCAACGCCTTCAATTTGGCCATGTCGATCAGCCCTTCGGCATCGGACGGAATCTGCACTACATCGTATCCGCACAGAGCGGAGCTGGCGGGATTGGTGCCGTGGGCGGAGTCGGGCATCAATACCTTGTGTCTCTTTTCGCCGCGCGCTTCCAGGCAGGCCTTGATGACGAGCATGCCGGTCATTTCGCCGTGTGCCCCGGCGGCAGGTTGCAGGCTGACGGCGTCCATGCCGCTGATTTCCTTTAAATACTCCTGAAGCTCGAACATCAATTGCAGACTGCCCTGCGACAAGGTTTCCGGCGCGTAGGGATGATGCTGGCTGAGGCCGGGCAGGCGCGCCATGTCTTCATTGAGTTTCGGGTTGTATTTCATGGTGCAGGAGCCGAGTGGATAGAAATTGCTGTCGATGCTGAAATTCCATTGCGAGAGGCGCGTGAAATGGCGCACCACGTCGAGTTCCGTCAGCTCCGGCAAATGATCGATGTCGCCGCGGATTTCATCCGGCGGCAGCAGGGTTTTCAGGTCGGGGTCGGGAATCTGAGTGGACGGCAGGGAGTAGGCTTTTCTGCCGGACGAGCCAAGCTCGAACAGTGATGGTTCGTCGAAGATCAATCCCTTAATGCCGGGGCGGGGAGCGGTGTTTTGAGTCATGGTAATGTCGCCTTATATAAAAAGAACTAATTCATAATCCAATGGGAATTTTATTTGACCGGCTCGGCCTCATCCACCATCATTACAGGGACGTCGTCGCGGACCGGGTATTTCAGTTTGCAGGCCGCGCAGATCAATCCGTCCTCGTCCGGGGTGAGGGTGAGTTCCCCCTTGCATTGGGGGCAGGCCAGGATTTCAAGTAATTCTTTGTCAAAGCTCATGGTTGAGTTTCCTTGTCAGGGCGTTTGAGCGTTTACATGTTCTTTTACACTTTTTTGTACAGCTGAAAAAGCGTCGTCAACGGTGATGGCGGTCATGCATTCTATCTGCGTCGGGCAACTGTGCTTGTGGCAGAAACTGCAGGGCTGAAGTTTGACCACCACTTCGTGGTTGCTGCCGTGCGGGCGACTGTACACAGGATTGGTCGGCCCGAACAGAGACACGGTTGGAATGCCCTGCGCCGCCGACAGGTGCATCGGCCCGGTATCGCACCCGATACACAAGCTCATCCGCTTGAGCATGGCAATCGATTCGTGAAGCGTGTTTGGGGGAGACACCCAATGCTTTTCCTTCATCTGGGAAGACAGCTTTTTGACCGAATCTTCCTCGCCCGGTCCCCAGGTGAGCATGACATTGAATCCCAGTTCTTTTACGATGCGGTCTCCCAGCTGGGCGAACCGTTCCATCGGCCAGCGCTTGGTGGGAAACCCGACTCCATGATGAATGGCTACGATGGGTTTCGCCGGTAATTCCGGGTTGGATTTCCAGAAGGCCTCGATATGGGCCTCGGCTTTCTCCGGAACGACCAGTGGGAATTCATGGGATACCGTTTTTGCACCGAGCGCCTTTATCATAGACAGATACCGGTCGACCACATGCACCTTTTTTCCCATAAAGGGAATTTTTTCGTGAGTGAACCAGGTGTTGGGCCATTCCCGGCAATCTTTTTTGTCGAAGCCGATGACACGCGGCGATTGCGTTAGAAAGGCGATTACCCCGGTTTTAATAAGCCCCTGAATATCGATGACCAGATCAAAGCGGCCTTGAATTTGTTTTACACTGGCTTTGAATTCGCGCCAGCTTTGACGGTTCCAATGCCGTCGCCAGTGGCGGATGCGCACCACAATCAATTCATCCAGATCAGGGTTTTTGTAAAGAACGTCTTTGCACTTTTCCTCGACGATCCACGCGATGTGGGCCTTGGGATACAACTGGCGCAGAGTACGAAGAGACGGGAGTGCATGAATCACATCCCCCAGTGAACTGAGTTTGATGATCAGGATATTTTTTGGGGGCTGATTCATGTTCTGAGCGTGGGGTTGAAAATCATACGAAGGAAACAGGAGTCTGAAAAAACGACAAAATAAAAGTCCTACGATGATACCACACAAACCCCCGGCTATAATATCCGTAGGATAATGAACCCCAATGTAGACACGGGTCAAGCTTCCCAGTATTGCCAGAGGGAAAACCACCCAGCGGGAGCCTCTGAAGAACAATGCCGATACCGTGGCTATGGCGAACAGATTTCCCGCCTGAACGGAAGGAAACGAAAAAGAATGGGTGCAATGGACCGCGTTCAGGATATCCAGAACGTGGCAGGGTCTCGTTCGGGCAAACAGGGGTTTCAATATTTGATGGATAAAAAAGTCGGTGGTCAGGTTAGCCAGTAAGGCAACCAGGATAAACCACAACCCCTTTTTTCCCCTGAGGGCCAGGAGGGCGATGACGGCGGCGGCGGCTGGAATCGGATAGTTGTTTTTGTCCGTGAATATTTCAACCCAGAAGTCCAGTGGCTGGGATTGCAAATGTTCCTTGATCCAGTAGAATACTGCGGCGTCAAATTCCATAAAGGTCCGGGGGAGAAATAAAGGCAGTGGGTCCGGTTCGGCTTAAAGCGCGGATAAGTCTAGGGAGATTGAAAGAGTGAGTCAATTGATTTATTTCATCAGAAGGGGTCTTCAATGAAGGCTTCCTGTTCACGTGCATTGATCCTGTTTGCAAAGGACCCTGTGGAAGGCCAGGTAAAGACCCGCTTGAGCACTCTTCTGGATTCCGCCACGACTTTAGACCTCTATCAGCATTTTCTGAGAGATAGCATTGAAAAGCTGGTTGCTGTGGAGGGGGTGGATTGCTTTGTCGGCATTGCTTCCGAGCCAACAACCGATTTTTTCGATCAGGCAACAAGGAGTCGCGATATCCGCCTGTTTATTCAGGCGGAAGGGAATCTGGGGGAGCGCATGCGCCGGGCGTTTGAAGAGCGCTTTAAAGAAGGGTATGAGCAGGTGGCGATTATCGGTGCGGACAGCCCGACTTTACCTCTTTCATACATTGAGCAAGCCCTGCGGTCTGAGAAGGAGGTGGTGATCGGCCCCAGTACCGATGGCGGTTATTACCTGATAGGCATGAAGGGTGGGCTGACCGATATTTTCGATGGTGTTCCCTGGGGAACCGACCGGGTCCTGGCGGAAACTTTGAAGGTTTTGCAGGACCGACAAGGACAAGCTGAACTCCTTCCTGTGTGGTATGATGTCGACCTTCCAGAAGACCTGCGCTTTCTAAAAACGCATTTGGAATGGATGGTTCATTCCGGCCTGGGAGAAAACAGGGCGACCCTGGACTTTTTAAATCAGCTTTTTATGAAATCAAAAATATGAAAATCATCAAATACAGTGACGACACTTATCAGCAGGAAATCGATGCCCTGGTCCAGCGGTGCGATGTCGATTTTCAGACTCAGGACCAAACGGTGCGGGACATTCTGGAGGCGGTCAAGCGGGACCGGGACGAGGCTCTCCTGAAATTCACCAACCAGTTCGATCAGACCGGGTACACGTTGAAGGATCTGGAGGTGACACCGGAAGAAATCCAGGAAGCCTACAATCGGGTGGACTTGGATGAACTGGAAGCGATGAGACTGGCGGCGGATAATATCAACCGGTTCCATGCTCGGCAGGTTCAGGAATCCTGGGAATATAAGGAAGGAGGCGTTCATCTGGGCCAGATGATCCGGCCCCTGTCCATTGTCGGTATCTATGTCCCGGGGGGCAAGGCATCATATCCCTCGTCAGTTCTGATGAACGCCATTCCCGCCCGGGTGGCGGGGGTCGAGCAAATCATCATGTGTTCGCCGACACCCGGAGGCCAGGTGAGCCCCCATGCGCTGGTGGCGGCTGATATCGCAGGGGTGGACCGTATCTTCAAGGTTGGAGGGGCGCAGGCAGTGGCCGCCATGGCCCTCGGAACCGATACAGTTCCCCGTGTCGATAAAATTGTCGGTCCAGGGAACATATATGTGGCCCTGGCCAAGCGCATGGTGTTTGGTTTGGTGGATATCGACATGATCGCCGGACCCAGTGAAATCCTGATTGTGGCGGATGATTCCGCCCATCCCGACTATATTGCGGCTGATTTGTTATCGCAGGCGGAGCATGATGAGGAAGCAGTGCCGATCCTGGTGACTCCTTCCGAGTCTTTGGCCCAGGCCACGCTTGAGGAGTTGAAAAAGCAGAAAGGCCAGTTGAAACGGACCGCCATTATAGAAGAATCGTTGAAGAACAAGTGCCGGCTGCTGGTCACCGCATCCCTGGAGGAAGCCCTGGACCTGGCCAACCGCATCGCCCCGGAGCACCTGGAACTCGCGGTGGAGAATCCCCAGGAATGTGCCAAGGCTATCAAAAATGCGGGTGCCATTTTTCTGGGGCACTATACCCCGGAAGCGATTGGCGATTATCTCGCCGGGCCCAATCACGTTCTTCCCACCAGCGGTACGGCTCGATTTTCGTCCCCTTTGGGGGTGTATGATTTTATTAAACGGACGAGCCTGATCACTTACACCCGGGAAGAGCTGGCTAAGACCGGGTCGGCGTGTCGGATCCTGGCGGAAATGGAAGATTTGGATGCCCATTCAAAAGCAGTCCAAATAAGGTTATCCTGAAAGACGTTTTACCGAAAAGGTTTGAATTCTTAATTATTAGAAAATCTCTTGACAACCTTTCAGCCCATATGGTAAATATCGGCGTCTTTTTGTATAGATGGCGGGGAAGTACCCTGAATAGCCCGCCACTGTAAGTCCTTTAAGGCCAGTTAGTTAGGGCATTTTGGCCGCCGCGCACCCAGGCAATGTAGGGCAGCCGAGGGAATAAAACATTCCTTTTGGCTGCGTTTTGGGTGAAAATATTAAGGTTTTGGGCTTTGGCTTAAAAACACTGAAATTATTTGGAAAACCAAGTTTGAAAATATACATGTTTGAAGTAAAAATCCTAGGATATCCAGAGTTTCCCTTAAGGAGGTTAGGCAATGTTTAATTCTGAAGCTAGAGGTATCAAGTGGCTCTCGGGAGCGCTTGTTCTGGCGGTTGCACTGTTGTTTGTTCCGGGACTTAGTGGTCAAGCTATCGCCAAAGAAGTGTTTGCAGAGCAGGCTTTTGCTGAGCAGGCTTTCGCGAAAGAGGTCCTTGCTGAGGAGGAGGGGGCGGAAGAAGGTGGCGAGCCCAAAGTCGAGTGGAGTCAGGACGTTTTTTATAAGGACTGGGAAGGAAACCCTCTGAAGGGTCCTGTCAGTGGTCCGCCGGCGCCGGAATTGGGTGAGACGGATTATAATAATTATGAGTTTGCGCCTAGCCGAATGTTGCTCTGGATGGCGAATCAGCAACATCTCTATTTCGGTAGCTTTGTTCTGGCGGTTCCGATTTTCTGTATGCTCATCGAGTTTGTCGGTATCCGCACCAAGGAAAGCGATCCTATTCTGTCTGAGAAGTATGACCGCCTGGCGCAAGATCTGATGAAGGTCAGTCTGACGGCCTACTCATGGACGGCGATTCTGGGTGGTATTCTGCTGTTTACGTTTATTACCTTGTTTCCGGGATTCTTTAAGTATATGGCCGGTATTTTCCGCCCGGTTATGCATGTGTATGCGTTGATGTTTCTGGCGGAAAGCGGCGTTTTGTATGTTTACTATTATGGTTGGGAAAAGATGAAGAATGATCCATTTCTGAAATGGGTTCATTGTAGTTTGTCGGTTCTTCTGAACCTGATCGGTACCGTGTTGATGTATCTGGCCAACTCTTGGGCGACCTTCATGCAGGCGCCGGGCGGGATCGATGAGCAAGGTCGATTTCTGGGTAACATCTGGCACGTCATTCACTCCACCTTGTGGAATCCGGTTGGTGTTCATCGTATTCTCGGTAATATTGTATTTGGTGGTGGTATCGTTGGTGCGTATGCGGCTTATCATTATCTCACCGCAAAAACGGCGGAAGAGAAAGCTCATTACGACTGGGTTTGTTATATCGCGATGTTTATCGCTATCTTCGGTCTGATTCCTCTGCCGTTTGCAGGCTACTGGTTGATGAAGGAAGTTTATGCGTTCCGTCAGCAAATGGGGATTACCCTCATGGGCGGCATCATGGCTTGGTTGTTCATCATTCAGGCCGTTATGATTGGTCTGCTGTTCTTCGGGGCCAACTCCTATCTGCATAACTCCATGTCCCGGGTTAAGGGTTCTCACCGGTACATGAAATACGCTAAATACATGGTTCTGCTGTTGATTGTTTGTTTCACCATGTGGATGACCCCGCACACCATCGTTATGACTCCTGCTGAGTTGAAGGATATGGGTGGTGCGCAGCATCCCATCGTAGGTAACTTTGGCGTTATGTCCGCTAAGAATACTGCGGTGAATCTGATGATTACCTGTACCATTCTTTGTTTTCTGCTGTATCAGCGCTCAAATAAGAAGATCAAGGTGAGTTGGGCTACCCAGGGGAATTCATGGATAACCGCCATCTTCATTCTGGCGGCAATCAATATCGTCTTCCTGGGTGTTTATGGTTATCTGTTGCCCGCTAACCAGCGGGTTGGTTTGTCAGTACCGCAGGTGACCAGTACGCTGACCACCCTGTTTGCCGGTACGGCGATCAATATCTCGATGTTTAAGGATGCTGATTCGTACGGTGAAATTGAGTGGGGGACCCAGTCTCGGGTAGCTACCTACGCGATCTTCCTGTTGGCAATTTCTTTTACCTGGTTGATGGGTCTCATGGGCTACATTCGATCCGCGGTGCGCTTGTTCTGGCATGTGACGGAAGTGGTTCGTGATAACTCGCCGGACGCTTACACCCTGACCATTGGTGAGGCGGGTAAGATGTTGACTTTTAACGCGCTGTTCGTGTGGGTGCAGTTTGTTATCGTCTTCTGGGTAGGTAGTCTGACTGCGAAGAAGATTCCATCGAAAGTGCCGGAAGGTGTTCCAGTTCCCGCGCAGCAACAGCAGTAATCGGTTATTAGAGTTACGAGTTTAACTTTTAAAATATACCAAGAATGAGAGGAGAGAAGGATGCTTCCTGAACAACCAGACATCCTGTGGACATTCGTCACCATCATATTTTCGTTATTCTCCCTGTTTGTGTTCGCTAATGTTATTCAGCATTGTAGAACCAAAGCGGGAGCTAATACGACCTTATGGGGGGCGGTATTTGGCACAGGGCTCATCATTAACCTCTTGTTGACAAATCATATGTTTGATTTGAATCAGCAAGAGCAATTAGGATTTATTTCTTGGCAGGTTATGGCGGTATTTTTAACCCTGCTCACTTGGGGGGTGTTCTTCAAAGGTGAACAAATTGAAGATCAGTCTCCACCGTTGATTCGGGCGGCGTTTTTCTATTCGACCATCTCTATTCTTCTCGCCGGTTATACAAACTGGTTGCCGCAGCAAAGGAGTGATCCTCCGCCAAAGGCGGCTCCGGTGGATGTTTCCAATTTGACAATGGAGAAATATGTAGAGATTGGTGACGTCATTGTGTTCGGTAAGGAGCGGGTTGCTGGTTCTAAGGCTATTGGTAAAGGACAGTGTCCTTTATGTCATACCTTTGATCCGGGAGATAATATCGGTCGTTGTCCCAATCTGTTCGGTGTTGAGGAACGGAGTCATACCCGAGTTAAGGAGGACCGTTATCTTAATGAGCCGATCAAGGTTGGTGAGACCGACGGTGCGACAGGTATCGTGAAAGGCAAAGCTGATCAGATTCCTGAAGATTACCGCCGTAACGATCCCAGTGAGTTTACTGGCGAGGATTACCTTAGGGAGTCTTTGATGTGTCCTTCCTGTTATGTAGTTAAGGGATATGGTAAGGATGGAGACACCAAGAGCCCGATGCCGGTCATCAGTAAGCCGCCGATCAGCTTGGGTAAATTTGAATTGAACGCAGTTATTGCCTGGTTGCAAGCTAAAGATACTCCGGGTGAGTTCGGTGCGGTAACAATTCCTCTGCCAGGCCCCGATGATATTGGTGGTGGGGAAAAGAAGGAAGAGAAAGAGGAAGGTGAGGGTCCTTTGTTTGTGACAGGAGCCGAGCCGATAGATGTCATGATTAATAAGCTGGGTTGTCCTCTTTGCCATACCATTCCGGGTATCGAAGGTGCTACCGGCGAATTGGGACCCAAGTTGCATGAGAAGATAAATGCTCCCAAGCGGATCAAGGATCCGAATTACAAGGGCACGGCAAAATCCGGTCGGGACTATGTGAGGGAGTCTATCCTGAATCCCAACGCTTACATCGTGTTTAACGAGGAAGCTGGGGAGCCTTATCCGGAAGGAGTTATGCCGCAAGACTTCGCAAATAAATTGTCCGTCAATGCGCTTGATAAATTGGTGGATTTTATTAGTAACACCCAGCCGGAAGGCTAATCCAGGAGGGATTTAAGGGATGAACAATGTAGTGAAAGGATTAATTTTATATGTGGCCGGTTGGGCCGCTTTCCACTATGGTTTGTTTCCACTCATGAAACCCACGGAACCTACCTGGTTGGTCAACCGCTACGTTTATTTTCTGATGTTTGTATTTTACTGTATCGGTTTTAATCTCATATTGAAGTTGAAACCACCTATTGCATTAAACGCTTTGGTCGTTTGGTTAATCGGTCTGTATTTCTATAAAGCAGTATTGTTTCCGCCGATTCCCTGGACTCTGCTTATTACCTATATGATGTTGTGGACAATCGGGACGTTCCTGTATATTTCACAAGATCCAAAAACATTCGCAGAATTCCGAGCGCCTATTGTTAAAACGGTTGTTGGTGAATATAAAACAGCAAGGATCGTGGTATTCATCGCTTTGCCGGTATTGGTTGGCTTTGGGACCTATAAGTCACTGGAACCGAGTTTTCAGGAACCAGTTGAGCTGCGAACCGTTCATCCGGCTCCGCCAGCTACCACAAAGGTGCACGGCAAGAGCTACACACTGGAAGGTTTGCAGAATCCTTTTCGCGTCGACGAGCAGGATAATTATGTTGACGGCGGACCTGGAGGAAGTGCTCTCCCAATAGAGGGAAAGTTCCCCTTTCTGGATGCTGACAAGCATGAGTACATGAAGTCAATTACTGAAGGTGGAACAATTTTCTTTCAGAATTGTCATTATTGCCATGGCGATCAATTGAACGGTTTAGGTATGTTCTCTCATGTATTCAACCCGACCCCTGCGAACTTCATTGATCCGGGAACCATTGCCATGTTACGAGAATCATTTTTGTTCTGGCGGGTTTCCAAAGGTGGACCGGGTTTGCCAAACGAATCGACTCCGTGGTCCTCGGCGATGCCGCCCTGGGAGGAACATTTGAAGACTGAGGAAATCTGGAAGGTCATCCTTTTCGAGTACTGGTATACAGGATGGCATCCAAGAACCTTTGATGAAGAATCATCCTCCGGTGGGGAGTAATCGATGAATTTAATCATTTCATTTATGAAATTTTCAAATAAAGAGGGAGATATGCTAACGGAGCCAAGAAAAATAGTAGGGCGGTTTTTGATTGCGCTGATGCTGTCGCTGGTAGTTACATTGCCTTCGACGCTTCTGGCCGGACAAAAGCCTGATCCGCTTCAGAAAGACAAACTGGAGCTTGGGAAAAGGGTATATTTTAAACGCTGCGTCTGGTGTCATGGAGTTGAAGGGGGCGGAGACGGCCCATCTGCTGATCGTCTCTTCACCCGCCCAAGAAATTTCATCCAGGGGACATTTAAAATCCGCTGGACGGATTCGGGCGAACTTCCAATGGATAAGAATCTGATCGATACCGTTAAAAACGGTTTGCCAGGTTCAGCAATGCCAGCGTGGGGTGAAGTCCTCAGCAATGATGAAGTTGTTGCTGTTGTTCAGTTTGTGAAATCCCTAATTCAAGACCGGGATTTTGGTGATGAAGATGAGGAAGTAAATCCACAGGATTTTGGAAAGAATCCGTGGGGTACTTCTGAACCGTATCATCTTGGGGTACCCCAGGCAGATATTGATGCAGGTAAAGAAGTATTCATTAAGAATAAATGTTTCGAGTGTCATGGTGGTGAGGGCAGAGGTGATGGTAACCCGACAATGAAAGATGATTGGGGTTTCCAGATTTTTGCGGCGGACTGGCAACAATGCTGGAACTTCCGTGGAAGCAGAAGGAAAGCTTATGATCCTTTCAATGTTGTTCGTACCGTTTCGACGGGATTGAACGGAACACCAATGCCTAACTTTAAGGATAAAATCACTATAGAGGATCGATGGAAATTGGCCGCTTTTGTTAATTCCCTGTGTCCTCGTAAAAAGATTGATCCTTTGACCAACAAACCGATCAATGACTTTTTGATCAAATCCAAGTACACCAAGGGTCCGATCTCAACGGATTTTAATGATCCAATGTGGCAGGCTCCTGATGATGATATGCTTATCAAATCCCGACCTGAAGGTTATACCGGTAAGAAAGATCAACGCTGGCATTATGTGGCATTGGCAGGTCAGATTACCCGGGGTCAGCGGAATTTTAAACCTAAAGTTGACAATCTCTGGGTAATGTCCAACTGGTCGGAAGAGGAAAATGCTGTTTATTACCTCGTGGAGTACCATAACCGGTTTTTATCAATTGATCCGGCGTATCCTGATGCAGTGGCTATGCAGTGGCCTGGACAATTGGGAGACCTGTTTGGCGCGGAAAAACCATATTTCATCTATGGCGATGCAAAGAAGCCTGTTGATATCTGGAAAGCCAACTTCATGGTCAAGGATTACAATGATACCAATCCACCAAACCCGAATGGATATGACCTTGATGTCACTGTTAAAGAGCTGGTAGGTAAAGGCTTTGATGACGTTAAGGAAAAAGAAACTCCGGGTGGTGTTCAAGTGGTCAATTCGAAGTTTATGCAAGGCCGGGTTAAAATCATGTTCAAGCGTTCCATGACTACTGAAAATCCGAACAAGACGGATGTTCAAATCCCGGTTGAATCCTTTATTCCTGTTTCCTTCATGCAATGGTCGGGATGGAATAAGGAGCATGACGAGCATATGGCTATTTCGACGTGGTGTTATACCATCCTTGAGCCTGATAACCCCGCATCCATGTTTTATATGCCTCCAATTATGGGTGTGGCGTTCTTCGGCTTCCAGATGTGGTTGGTATGGATGACCAAGCGCACCCGTAAGATGGCTGCAGAAGGCAAAGTAAAATAAGCTTTCTTAGCCATTAGTTAAGATAGTATAGGAAAAGGCCCGTCCATTAGGATGGGCCTTTTTTTTATTTATTGTCGAGTAATAAATGAATTATATGAATGCGGTCAATCCGCTGACGATCTGGGTTTAATACTTGGATAATCCTGAAGTTGGTTTTGTAGTTGATTAGTTAGGGGAATAGCGCCCCTTGATTTTCAAGTTTGTTTGCTATGGATGACCAAGTGCAATGAGGAGATGGTAAATAAAGGTCAGAATGATATAGATCTTTCCAGTAATTGATAACACAAGCAAAATAAAAGGCCCGTCCCAAAGGGAGGGCCTTTTTTATTTAATCACTGGAATTAAACTTAATTTTTAAGGATGGAAGAAGTCCGCGATTAATCAGCTGGCAATCTGTTCTAAATCCATATTGCCTTCAATGATTTCCCTGAGCGCGAGCTCGTAATAGGTTTTTGGGGAATCATACTCGTTTTCACCGACTTCGATGCAGGGCTGGGCTCCCTTTTCGAGTTGATGGATTCTCTGGGATACCAGGATACACAACAGGTATCGGCTTTGAATGACTTCCAGAGCGGCTTTTTCCAGTTCCAATAGTTCCTGCATGGATACTCCTTAAAGTGAATGGGATATTTCTACTGTTGCATTTTAATAGGTGTGAAGGGTTCTGTCAAACAATCTAAAATACTTATTTCCGGCCCAGTATCCTTTCTGCTATCTGGAGGACCTCCTGTGTCTGCCCCTGACTGACTATCCGGCTCAAAACAGCCCTGAATATTCCCCCCTCCATTAAAAGCAGTTTGACTCCATTTAATTCCATTTGTTCCAGAAAGGCCTCAGGCGTTAACTGGGGATGGGCCAGCTTAAAAAACAGGATATTAGTGAGGTGTTTTTCAGGTTCGATGACCATGCCCTGAAGTTTTTGGAATCCCAGGGCGAGGAATTGAGCATTCTTGTGGTCCTCGATGAGCCGGTCGATACCCGTTTCCAGCGCTACAATTCCGGCAGCAGCGAGATGGCCTGCCTGGCGCATTCCGCCACCCAGCATTTTTCGCCATTTGCGGGCCTTTTCGATCCAAATTCGGTTTCCAGCTATAATGGACCCTACTGGCGCGGAGAGGCCCTTTGACAGGCAAAACATGACTGAGTCCGCCTGACGGGTCAGTTCCTGCACATCGATCTTCAAGGCGATGGAGGCATTAAAAACTCGGGCCCCATCCACATGAATCCTCAATTCATATTTGCGGGCTAATTCAGCCACTGAATCCATATATTGCGGGGTCAGGGGCGATCCATTGCAGTAATTCTGGGTGTTTTCCAGGCAGATCAGACGTGTGGGGGGGTAATGCAAATCCCTGTGCCGGATGGCCGCCTCTATTGCTTCCAGAGGCAGAGTGCCATCGTCCAGGTTGGGAATGGGATGTGGATGAATGCCTCCCAGAGCGGAAAGCCCCCCGACTTCATTGAGAAAAATATGACTCCGGTCGCCCAAAATGATTTCGTCGCCTCGCCCGCAATGAGTCAAAAGGCTGACCAGGTTGCCCATGGTGCCGCTCGGGATAAATAAGGCGGCTTCCTTGCCCAGTTTTTCAGCCGCCAGATCCTGAAGTTTGTTGATGGTCGGATCTTCATTGAATACATCATCTCCCACCTCAGCTTGAGCCATAGCCTGGCGCATGGCCTCGGTGGGCTGTGTCATGGTGTCGCTTCTTAAGTCAATGATCGGCATTCCGTTCCTCTTGGGAATCCCCGGCTGAGCTTAAAGATTCAATTTGTGATCGTTTGATCCGGAAATACACCACTGAAATTAGAAAAATCGGCGCGGCAAATCCTCCCAGGAGAACAGCCTGTGCGGCCTTCGCTGGGAATTTCATTTCCAGCAGAATATCCAACTCCTGTGTGATGCACAGCACCAGGCCTACGATGATTAACAGCATATATCCCAGCTTTTTTGATCCTCTGCCACCGGGGAATACGATGATGCGGGCGACATAGTTCAGCCCAAGGAACAACAGGCCATTTAAAAACATGAGATAAAGCACCTGGTTTTGGGCCGGATTCAGCAAAATCTATTCCTGGAAAAGTATTGATGCGGATATTGTATCGATTCCGCCGGCGGGAATAAAGGACTTTGGAAGGGGAGGGTGATGAAGGAAGAAAAGACCCGGAGAACCTCCATGCTAACAGGAAGTCTTCTCCGGGCCGGTTATACATTCAGGATTTGTTAAAAGTGGATCAGAGCGTTCATTGCGACGGTGTCCTGAGAATCCGTTCCCAGACCGTTGTTGTCTTCAAACACATTCTCGTTGGATCCGTCATGACGGTACTCAAACCGAACGATCATATTTTCATTGATACGAAATTCGGGGGTTACAGTGATTTCCCACATTTTATTATTGATAGCGCCCATACGGAAACCATCTTCATCGCTAAAATGCGCCGAACGTACATTCATGGAGAACCATTTGTTGACATCGTAACGAACGATACCAGCAACTCCCCACCATTTGGCGGTGTCTCCGTTAACGCCGCCATTTTGCTCGGTTCCCAAGTCGGCATTGAATTGAAAGGACCATTGACTGGTTAAAGCCAGATCCACGACGATATCGTAAATATTTCGGAAGTTGCTGTTTATGCTGGGAGCCGGTCCACCTGCTGTTCCCTGGTTACCGCCTGCCCAGTTAAGCAATATGCCGATTTTGTCGGTTGGCGTGTAACCAACCTGCAATCCAAAAGTTTTATCCGTATTATTGTCAGTGACCCCGGCCTCTTCCCAGTTATTGGCGATCATACCCATGACGGTAAGCTGGTCGGTAAATTCGTATGTAGCGCGGAGCCCTGTATGGTTAAAGGGGATTCCCCAGCCAAATACATAGGTCCGTGAAAAGTTCATGTTCCAGCCGTCGTATCCGTCGAATACCTCTGCTCCGACATGTGTGATGAATTTACCCAAATCCAACTGAAGACCTTTGCCGATGGGCGCTTTCCAGGACACGTAGGCTTGCTGGAGATCAAAGTCATCATCCGGCGTTGCGATGGGAGATAAGCTGCCGCCGGGAGCGGTGGCTGAACTCCTGGCTCTCTGTGCACCTTCCGGAAGACTGAAACCGAACGTCAGGTCGAACCGAAACCCGATATCACCGGCATCCGGTGTATCCTTTAGAAATACCAATTCTGTGTTGTCCAGTTTAAAGCTGTTGTCGTCCTGGTCAAAGATTCGGGCACAGCCAGAAAGCAGGGCAGAGTTTCCGCAGTTGGTTTGGGATACTGGTTTATTGAAGTTGTAACTGTAAGAGGATGAAACGAAACCGTGCATCTCAATATCCTCAAAAAATTTAAAAACATTTTTTCCCGCCAAAGCCTGAGTAGGGAAAAGAATCAGGGCCATGAGCGCCACCGTACAAAGTCGTAACACAAATTTCATGTTTCCTCCTTAAATGTAGTCATTAAGGAATCTAATGATTCCGAGTGTAAAGGTTGCATCGTTTCTGACAGCTCTATAGTTTATCGTAATTTAAATTACATTATCTGTAAACGAAAAAGTATAGTTAGTGATTTGAATTCAAAGATTCAATTTGAACGTACCCTCCCAAAGAGGTGCTTTGCGTGTGTTTTGATCTCCACCCCACTCCAGCTTTCCTAATAAAATGCGGAAATGAAGCATTTTTCACGCCCAAGTTTACAAATAGTAGCCCCGCTCATCGTGTTGAGTGAGGTCCAACCCCTCTGTTTCTTCGTCATCGGTGACACGTAGGCCGATGGCCATCTCCAGGCCCTTCAGAATTACAAAACTTACGATTCCGCTATAAATCGTAGTGGCGAAGATACCTATAAATTGAACTCCAATCTGGCTGAGGATATTGTCAATGCCGTCCCCGAAACCGACTCCACCCAGTCCCTGGGAGCAGAAAACACCGGTCAGAATTGCTCCGATGATCCCTCCGACGGCATGCACGCCAAAGACATCCAGAGAATCGTCGTAGCCCAAGAGCCGCTTAACTTTGGTAGAAGCGATGAAGCATCCAACCCCAGCCACAATCCCGATAATCAATGCCCCCATGGGGCCGACGGCGCCTGAGGCGGGGGTAATGGCAACCAAGCCTGCCACCGCACCCGAAGCGATCCCCAGTACACTGGGTTTTCCGTGGTCGATCCATTCGCTGAACATCCACCCTAAAGCGGCGGCCGCGGTTGCGATTTGCGTCACGGCCATGGCCATTCCGGCAGTGCCGTCGGCGGCCAGCTCGCTGCCTGCGTTGAATCCGAACCACCCCACCCACAGCATGGAGGCTCCCATCAGGGTGTAACCCAGGTTATGAGGAGGCATGTGTTTTTCGGGGTAGCCCTTACGTTTCCCCAGGACGATGGCTGCGACCAGGCCGGCAATTCCGGCGTTGATGTGTACAACCGTCCCGCCGGCAAAGTCGAGAATGCCCCGGGAGCCGAGCCATCCGCCCTCTCCCCAGACCCAATGGCAAACGGGGGCGTAGACGACGGTAAACCAGATGGCCATAAAGAGCAGTAATGCTGAAAACTTCATGCGCTCTGCAAATGCCCCGACGATCAGAGCAGGGGTGATAATGGCAAACGTCATTTGGAACGTCATGAAAACAGTTTCGGGAATTGTGCCGTTGAGAGAGTCGACTGTCATCCCATTCAAGAAGACTTTTGAAAACCCGCCCCAAAAGGATCCAGCTCCCCCGAAAGCCAGGCTGTAGCCGTAGATAACCCACAAAACAGTCATGAGTGAGGTGATGGCAAAACATTGCATCAGTACGGACAATACATTTTTGCTCCGCACCATTCCGGCATAAAACAGCGACAGGCCGGGTATCGTCATAAACAGGACCAGAGCGGTCGCCGTTAACATCCACGCGGTATCCCCCGAGTTCAAGGACGGGGGTTCGTCCGCCAGGGACACACCAGGGAATATCAGAGTAAGAAAACATATGGTTAAAGCGATCAGCAATTGCGACCTAAATCTCGTCTGCATTTAATTGATCTCCTTCAAAAGTTAAATGAGGTCGGCTATAAATTATGGCTTTGAGTCTCGAAATTAATTTTTCCGGCTTTCAGTGCGGTTACCCGACCGCTCTCTTTAAATCGCGTCTTCACCGCGTTCCTGGGTTCGAATGCGAACAACATCCTGGAGAGTGCTCACGAAAATTTTTCCATCCCCAATCCTGCCAGTCTGAGCGGCTTTTATGATGACATCGAGGATTTCTTCAAGCTGGTCATCCTTAATGGCAATTTCAAGTTTTGTTTTGGGAAGAAAATCCACTGTGTACTCCGCTCCCCGATACATTTCCGTATGGCCTTTTTGTCTGCCGAAACCTTTAACTTCGGTCACCGTAATGCCATAGGCCCCCTTGGCATTGAGTTGTTCTTTGACTTCATCCAGTTTGAATGGCTTGATAATTGCTTCAATTTTCTTCATGAATTGGTATCTCCTTTAAAATATCGCGTCCGATCAAACCAATGAGAGAATGGGTGGTTTGGGGATTTTTCCAGCCTGTTTCAACCCGCGATCCCTTCCGGCGATTTTGCTCTGGGTAATACAATTCTTGTGCCAAGAAGAGAGCGAGACGCTGGGGAAATTTTTGCTGTATAAAAAACCGTTGTTTTTCAACAAGTTAAAATGGCTCCCACAAGGCCAGGAAAAATGGAGCCGGGATTTTTTACGTGGATGGCATTGCCTAAAAAAGTCGCACCCTATTTTTTAATGCGATAAAAACAAACATAAACTCAAGTATTGGCGGAGATTTACCGTGAAAGTTATATAATGTTGTAACTCTTTGAATTTGGTGAGGAATATGCTTTTTCCCTGATATTTTGGGGTGCACCAGGTAGGGATTCGGAATTCTGCATGGGGCCATGAGGTTGGGTTATGGCTTTAATGCTTTTATAATGTAGTGAGAGCCTGTCATCGTTAAGGAGTTACCGGTTCATGGCTGAGGACCAACAAATATTAGAGAGCGATCACTTGGGAGCTCCCCCACGCAATATTTTATTGAATATTGTTCTCGTGATCCTTCTGGTTTTAATAGCCGGCGCCGGGGGCTACTTTTTTCAGAAATTTATTTCTGAGGAAGAGTCTTCCATGGCTCCATCCCCGGTTGTGGAGACTCCTGCGGTTGCCAATCAAACTTCCCCTGCGGTGGGCGTAATGGTTCCTCTGGAACCGTTTATGGTGAATCTGGCAAAGACCAAGGGGAGCCGGATTTTAAAAGTTACGGTCACACTCGAACTTAACAATCCGGCTGTCCGGCCCGAGGTGGAGGACAACCGACAGAAAATAATGGATTCCATTCTCGTTTTGCTCAGCAGTAAAACGTTCGAGGATGTGTATTCGATTCAGGGCAAATTCAAATTGAAGGATGAAATTACCACGCGGGTCAATCGTTTCCTGGCCCTGGGGCATGTCCGGGAAGTGTATTTTTCAGAATTTTTAATTCAATAAAATTCCAAAAAATTTTGCCGGGTTTTATTTGGAACAGTTTTGTGAAACAGGAGTGTGCATTCGACCATGTTAGGTAATACGGAACAGATATTATCGCAGGGAGAAGTTGACGCTCTGCTCAGGGGGGTGGGCGACGGTCAAATTGAAACCGAAACCGATGTTCCTGAAGAAGTGCAGGGTGTCGTTCCTTATGACCTGACCAGCCAGGATAAAATTGTTCGCGGACGTTTGCCGACTCTGGATATCATCAACCAGATGTTTTCCAGACTGTTCCGGAATTCTTTTTCGAGTTTGATGCGCAAGTCGGCCGATGTCAGTACGGTTTCCACGGACTCCCTTAAATTCGGCGAGTTTTTACGCTCACTGGCGGTCCCCTCCAGTCTGCATGTATTTCGGATGGAACCGCTACGTGGATTCGGCCTGATGGTTATTGAAAGCCGGCTGGTGTTTTCATTCGTTGATAATTTTTTTGGAGGTACCGGAAGCTCGGACATTAATGTCCTGGGCAGGGACTTCAGCGCCATCGAAACCCGGATGACCAAAAAAGTGGTGCAGACCGCCCTAGAGGATTGGGAGCGAGCCTGGAAATCGGTTCATCCGGTGGCCTGTACTTACGTCCGGTCCGAAGTCAATCCTCAGTTTGCGGCTATTGTTCCCCCAACGGATGTGGTGTTGGTCATTGTGCTAGATATTGAAATGGAAAATTCCTCGGGAACGATTACCATTTGTATTCCCTATTCCATGATGGAGCCCATAATCAATAAACTCAAGGCCAACTTCCAGAGCGAGCAGATGGAAGTGGACCAGGTTTGGGTCAATCGCCTGAGAGGGGAGCTGATGCAAACCGAGGTGGAACTGGTAGCGGAATTAGGCCAGACGCAAATGACTCCGAGGGAATTACTGAGACTTCGTGAGGGGGATGTCGTGATGTTGGGAAAGGATGTGTCCGATCCTCTTTATATCAATATCGAGGGAGCCAACAAATTCAGGGGTTATTCCGGCGTTTCGCGGGGAATGAAAGCGATTCAAATTACCAAAGTATTATAGAGGATTATTAGTTATGGCAGAACATCAAGATGATCTTGAAGCGTTGGACGACATTGACAATCTGGATCAATTTAGTGGTCGGCAATCCGCCGGGGGGGGTGGGGCCTTGACCCGAGAGGAGTCTCAGAACCTGGATTTGATTCTGGACATTCCATTGACCGTAACCGTAGAGCTCGGACGATCCAAACTGCTGATTAACGACCTGCTTCAGCTCGGCCAGGGATCGGTCATCGAGTTGACCAAACTGGTTGGCGAACCGCTGGAGGTTCTGGTAAACAACAAGCTTGTCGCCAGGGGAGAAGTGGTTGTCGTGAATGATAAATTCGGGGTCCGCCTGACCGATATTGTCTCTCCCATGGAACGGGTTCAATCCCTCACCTGAAGCACCCATTTTCTCTTTCATCCGTGGCGGATAACCCAGCCGCGCGTTTTTTCCCCCACATTGCACCGCTAAATTATCCTTTTCTGATCTACCGTCATCTTTTTAAAATCCCCATTGTCAGTTGATTTCGGTACGGCCTTTGCAATTTACCTGTTGTAATCAAAGGTGTCGGTATTTTTGACGCTATTCGTCTGCTTAATCAAGAGGTCAGGTTATGAAAAATTTTGGCCAAATCATGGCAGGAACCCTTGGTTTTATTTTGCT